>JBFZFE010000188.1:0-3826 GCA_041306525.1 Verrucomicrobiota bacterium
CCCGAAATGCCGGCAAGCCGCGTCGTAAATCATCCGCGTCCCGTTCACTTTCCCATCGAAGCTGTAGCCGGCAATGTGCGGCGTCCCCAGATCCACCTTCTCCAGCAAACCCGGCAACAAATTCGGTTCCCCTTCCCACACGTCCAGCACCAACCCGGCAAGCTCCGCCTTCAACAACGCCGTGTTGTCCAGCACCGCCCCGCGCGACGAATTCAGAATGATCCCGCGCTTCGGTTCGAGCAGATGAACGGTCCGGTCCGGTCCCGACTTCGTCAGCGGCACATGAAACGTGATGATGTCCGCCTCCGCCTCGACCTGCGCCAACGAGACGAACGAGCCGCCCTCGGCCCGTTGCCGCGGCGGATCATTCAGTAACACCCGCATCCCGAGCGCCGACGCATACCGGGCCACCTTTGACCCGACGTTGCCCACGCCCACCACGCCGAGCGTCTTGTCCCGCAACCGGAACCCGCGCCGGTGCCCCAACTCCAGCAGCGCGGCGATGATGTATTCCGCGACAGAGTTAGCGTTGCTGCCCGCCGCCGTCGCGAACCCGATCCCGCGCCGGGCAAGGTAACCGGTATCGACGTGATCGAACCCGATGGTCGCCGTCGCCACGAACTTCACCGCGCTCCCGTCCAACAACGCCGCATTGACCGGCGTCACCGACCGCACCAACAAACAGTCCGCCTCCCGCACGTGCGCCGCGGTCATCTGCCGCCCCGGCACCAACGTCACCTCACCCACCGCCCCAAACGCCTCGCGGATGTACGGAATATTCGGATCAGCGACAATCTTCATACCCACGGAGTTTACCGATTCACAAACCCGCTGCAATCCCACAGATTGCGGTCCGAGAACGTGAGAAGACGCGGCAGCGTCTTGGAGTGCGGCGGTGCTCCGCTGCTTTCGTTGCGCCAGGTCGCGTTGATGAGCGGGCTGGGCGCCGACATGCGGCGGCTCTGTCCCAACGGGTGGTGGTTGGCGTCTGGCGCTGAGTCGCTCAGCGGGCCAGCAGGACCGGTACGCTGCTCTTGCGCATGACGTGGCTGGTGATGGAACCGAGGATGAGTTCGCGGATGCGCGTGTGGCCGTAGGCTCCCATCACGATCATGTCGGCGCCGATGTTGAGGCGATGGTTGAGGATCTCGACTTCCGGTTCGCCATGAAGCAGTTGCCTGTGGGCCACGAGCTGTGCGGCGAGGGCTTGTTGATGAGCCTGCTCCAGCAACTCGGTGCTTTTGAGCTCATCCTTGCGCTGGCTGACGGTGACGATGGTCACTTCGGCGTTCACACCGCGCGCGATCTCCATGCCGGCCCGCAAGGCTTTGCCGGAGACTTCGCTGCCGTCGTAGGCGATGAGGATCTGCTTGATCTCGCGAAACTCATCCGGGGTGACGAGCGAAGGTTTGATGGAGGCCCGCACGACGCGTTCGACACTGGAACCCAGCAGGTCACCGGACCACTGGGCGTGTTCGCCATGTTGCCCGAGCACAACCAAGTCCGCGTTTTGCTCATATTGGAGAATCAGATTCACGAGACCGCCTGTTTCGTGGGCGACCTGACAGGGCACGTTGTGCTTGGCGCAACGCGCCTGGGCTGCCGCCAGAATTGCCGCCGCTTTCTGCCGCTGGATCTCCTGAAGCCGCGGCACCAATGCGGGGTAAGGCTGTGCCCCAAGCGCCCCCGAAAGATCAGACAACCACGGGCCCTCCAGAATGCGGATGTCGGTGACGTAAATAATCTGAACTTCAGCCGGCAACTTCTGCGCCAGCCAAACCGTGTACTCGGCGGCGACCTCAGCGTCCGGCGAACCATCGGTGCACAACAGGATCTTCTTGAACATGCGCGCCTCCTTTGTGCCGCGAGCATACACCAAGAGCCCGGGCAAAACCAACGTGGAAGTGCGGCTCCCCGTCAATCAATCTGGTTGCCCTCGGCGGCAGCTTTCTGCTGGGCCGCTGCCATCTTCACGCCCATCTTGCGCCACGAACCAGCCGAGGCACAGACCCAGTTCTCCAACTGATAGCTGACGCCGCGAACGCGGGCGATGTTGTGCAATTCCTCGTCGAGCTTGCGCAAGACCGTTTCGCTGCCTTCGCGTTCATTGACAGGGCCGGCAATCTTGTAAATGCGTCCTTGGACGTGTATCACCCCGCGCGTGGTGCGCACACGAAGCCGGGAGACATCAAACCAGTTTTTGACGATGATTTTGCGGGCCAGCGACGTGATTTTGACGTCCTCGGACATGCGGCGAGTGTAGGGACGGGATTGCGCGTTGACAAGCATGGCGAATGCAGGTAGAGATTTGCGCCGCGTGCGCGAAGGGCGCTTAGCTCAGTTGGCCAGAGCATCTCGTTTACACCGAGAGGGTCAAAGGTTCGAGTCCTTTAGCGCCCACCAGCCTTCGCTTGCGTCAACGACGTGGAGCATGGCTGAGTGCAAAGCGTGGATTGGTGCGGGGGCGTAGCTCAACTGGTTCAGAGCGCTGCCCTGTCACGGCAGAGGTTGCGGGTTCGAGCCCCGTCGCTCCCGCCATTCCCCGCAGTGCGTCCGATAGGGACCGCAAGGTCCGACTCTGATATTACTGCGTGACCAATATGCCGGGGGCGGTGGCGCGCATCTCCACGCAGGCGCTCACCAGCGCCACCTTCCCGTATGCGCTGATGTTGGCCAGCCGCGGCTGGCAGCGGGCCGTGCGCGAGCATCCGTTCATATGTAATTGGCTGATGTCGCCATTTTTCTGTGACAGATGCCCACGATCTCAGTCAACAGGGCGTCGCCGCGGTCTGGCGGCAAGCGCATGATGGTGGCAATCCTTGTTACATCACCCCGGCAGACTTCTTTTGCCGGCCTAGAATGGCAATCAGCGCTGTCAGCAGGAAACCGGCGATGACCAGGCCGAGGGCGGCCGCAACCTGGCCGGCAGTTGGCTCAAAAACCTGCGTCAGCCAGTGCTCGGGCTTGAGCGAGGCAAGCCGTTCCGCCGTGACCACTTGCCCCTTGATGAGGTCGCCCACCTGCGGAGGCACGGCGCGTTGAAATGGCCAGAGCCCCACGACGGCCCCGACCAGCAGCCCCAGTAAAACTCCCAGGGTCGGCTTCTCGTGGCGCGCAAACAGCAGCTTCAGCAGATTGCTGACGCCGACGACCCCGACCAGAACACCCAGGCCAACCGGCATCAGCACCGACAAAGCCGGTCCCATGGCGGCCGCCAGATCGCCGGCCTTGAGCGCATCCTTGAATGCCTCGATGCCACCGAGGATCGCCACGTACTGGCCCAGAACCAGCAGCATGTACCCGCCACTGATTCCCGGCAGAATCATGGCCCCCGCCCCCACCACGCCGGCGACAAAGAGCACCAGCCAGCTTCCCCCGCCACCCCCTGACGCCCCAGCGCTTTTCATCTGAAAAACCGCGATCACTGCCATGACCACAAAACCCACCACCGCACCTGTCCACACCGATCGATCAACCTTGCCGACCATCTTCCAAAGAACCGGCACCCCACCAAGGGTCAACCCGATGAACAAACTGTACATGACCCAGCGCTGCTGAACCACCAACTCCTTGACTGGCCCGGCAAAAAACAGAATTGCCAGACCCGCAGCCGTCACGACCGCGCCAAGCAACAACAGCGAACGCGCTCGAAACTTGAAAGTCGTCACTTCGGCAATCGCCTGAATGAAGTGCTGATACATCCCGGAAGCCAGCAGCATCGTTCCCCCACTGATACCGGGGACCAGGTTCGCCAATCCCATCAGCAAGCCACCGACACCGCCGCGGGTAACCAGCAAAGGCAGCGGCATCTGTTTGTTCGCGGCGG
>JBFZFE010000189.1:0-15121 GCA_041306525.1 Verrucomicrobiota bacterium
CACGATGCGTTCAACTATTTCGGGCGGGCCTATGACATCGAGGTTCTCGGCATCCAAGGTCTTTCCACCGAATCGGAAGCCGGTCTCGAAGACATCAACCGCCTGCTCGACACGATCGTGCAACGGGAAGTCAAAGCCGTGTTTGTCGAAACCAGCGTGGCCGACAAGAACGTGCGCGCCCTGGTCGAAGGCGCCAAGTCACGCGGCCAGTCGGTGCGGGTCGGCGGCTCATTGTACTCCGATGCGATGGGCGAACCCGGCAGCTACCAGGGCACCTACATCGGCATGATGGATCACAACGTCACCACCATTGCCCGGGCCTTGGGCGGCGACGCGCCCGCGGGCGGGATGCAGGGAAAACTGCCATGAACACCTTGCCCCAGACCAACGCCCACCCCAGCCCGCCGCAGGAACACGCCTCCACCACCCCGATCGCCGTGCATGACATGACCGTCGCCTACATGCGGCGGCCGGTATTGTGGGACGTGGATTTCGATGCGCCCGAAGGCAAGCTGATTGGCATCGTCGGCCCCAATGGCGCCGGCAAGAGCACGTTGATCAAGGCGGTTCTCGACTTGATTCCCAAAGCCTCCGGCCGCGTCCTGATCTACGGCAAACCGTACCGGGAAAACCGCGCGTTGGTCGGTTACGTCCCCCAACGCGAGAGCGTGGACTGGGATTTCCCCGTCAACGCCCTCGATGTCGTCACGATGGGCCGGTACGGTCACATCGGCTGGTGCAAGCCGGTCGGCAAAGCGCACAAGGATGCCGCCATGGAGGCGCTCCAGCGCGTCGGCATGGAAGCCTACGCCAAACGCCAGATCAGCCAGCTCTCCGGCGGCCAACAGCAACGCGTCTTCCTCGCCCGCGCCCTCGTCCAGGACGCGCGCATCTATTTCATGGATGAACCGTTTGCGGGCGTTGACGCCGCCACCGAGAAGGCCATCATCACGCTGCTCCAGGACCTGCGTCAGGCCGGCAAGACCGTCATGGTCGTGCATCACGATTTGCAGACGGTGACGGAGTACTATGATTACGTCATGCTGCTCAACATGCGTGTTGTCGCCTTCGGCCCGACCCGCACTGTCTTCACGCCCGAGAACCTGACCAAAACCTATGGCGGCCGGCTGACGTTGCTCGACGAAGCCGCCCAAGCGATTGCGCGAGCGACCGGCCGATGAGGGGGCGAATCCCAGTCTGCCTGCTGCTTGCCGGCTTGTGCTTTCTGCCGAGCGCGGCCTTGGCCGTGGACTCTTCGCAATTGCTGCGCGTGCTGAGTCTGCGTGATTACAACACCCGAGTCGTCATGCTCGGTGCCGCGTTGCTCGGGATGGCGGCCGGGGTCATCGGCTCATTCATGCTGTTGCGCAAACGTTCCTTGATGGCCGACGCCGTCTCGCACGCGACCTTGCCGGGGATCGCCGCGGCTTTCCTGTTCATGGCCGCGCTGGGCGGCACAGGCAAGTCCCTGCCCGGCCTGTTGCTCGGGGCGTTCCTCTCGGGCTTGCTCGGCATGGGCCTGGTGCTGGTGATCCGGTCGCAAACCCGGCTCAAGGAGGATGCCGCGCTGGGAATCGTGCTGAGCGTGTTTTTCGGCATCGGCATCGCGCTGCTCGGGATCATTCAACGCATGAAGACCGGGCACGCCGCGGGACTGGAATCGTTCATCTACGGCAAAACAGCTTCGATGCTGGCCAGTGACGCCCAACTGATCGCCGTGGCGGCCCTGCTGGTTTTGGTCGTCTGCGGTCTGCTCTTCAAGGAACTCGGCGTGGTTTGTTTCGACCCGGGCTACGCGCGGACGCAAGGTTGGCCGGTCGGTTTGCTCGATGTGTTGTTAATGGGGTTGGTGGTATTCGTAACGGTCATTGGCCTACAGGCCGTCGGGCTGATCCTGGTCATTGCCCTGCTGATCATCCCACCGGCGGCGGCGCGGTTCTGGACCCATAACCTGCTGAAGATGGTCATCGCCTCGGCGATCATCGGGGCGGTCGGCTGCCTGGTGGGAGCGGCGTTGAGCGCGTTGCTGCCGAAGTTACCGGCCGGTGCGGTGATTGTGACCACGATTGGCGCGGTGTTCCTGTTCAGCATGATTTTTGCGCCCGAACGCGGCATCCTCGCCCGCTGGCTCGAACATTACCGGCTGAGTCGGCGCATCGCGTTGCAGCATCTGTTGCGGGCCATCTACGAGTGGACCGAACACCATGGGGACTTGGCGGCGCCAGCCGATCACCTCGAAGAGGTGCGTTCGTGGTCCGCGACCGAGTTGCGGCGCACAGTGCGGGCGGCGACGCGGGCGGGGTTGGTGGCCAACGGCCAGGGACCGGGCGGGTTGCGGTTGACCGAAGCGGGCATGGAGCAGGCCAGCCGGTTGGTTCGGAATCACCGGCTATGGGAACTGTATCTGATCACCCATGCCGACATTGCCCCAAGTCACGTCGATCGCGATGCCGACCAGATCGAGCACGTCCTCGGCGCGGAGATGGTGAAGGAACTGGAGGAGTTGCTGGCAGGACAGAGCTTGCCGGCCAATCCGCACCCAGCGAGAGAGCCCCAGCCATGAACTGGACGATGCTCGATACCTGGATCGTGGTGGTGGGCGTGGTGAGCGCGTGCGCCTGCGCGTTGCCGGGCACCTTTCTGATTCTGCGACGGATGAGCATGATGGGCGATGCCATCAGCCATGCCGTGCTGCCCGGGCTGGCGGCGGCTTTTTTGATCACCGGCAGTCGCGGCAGCTTGACGATGTTCATCGGCGCGGCGCTGGTGGGGGTGTTGACGGCGTTGTTCACGGAATGGATCAGCCAGACTGGCAAGGTTGAGGAAAGCGCGGCGATGGGCATCGTGTTCACGGTGCTGTTCGCCATCGGGTTGATTCTGATTGTGCGGGCGGCCGACGCCGTGGATCTCGATCCCGGCTGCGTGCTCTACGGCGCCATCGAGTTGGTGCCGCTCGATACGATACAGATGGCAGGCGCCCATGTTCCCCGCGCGTTGCTGACCAATGGCGTGGTCCTGGGCCTGAACATCCTGTTCGTCGTGGTCTTCTTCAAAGAACTGAAAATCGTGGCGTTCGACCCCGCGCTGGCGACGACACTGGGCATCAATGCCCGCTTAATGCATTACATCATCATGACGATGGTGGCGGTGACCACGGTGGCGGCGTTTGAAAGCGTGGGCAGCATCCTGGTCATTGCCATGCTGATCGTCCCGGGCGCGACCGCCTACCTGATCACTGACCGGCTCAAGGTGATGATCCTGCTGAGCATCGTCATCGCGGCGCTCTGCGCGGTTCTGGGTCACATTGCGGCCATCACGGTGCCGGGCTGGTGGGGGTATGCCGATACCAGCACGGCCGGCATGATGGCCGCGGTCAGCGGGTTGCTCTTCCTCGGGGTCTTGGGCGGCACGATGCTCCGACGCGCCGTTCACCGGCTGGCATTGAGCCTGCGGATTGCGGGTGAAGATGTTCTCGGCGTTCTTTACCGGCTGGAAGAACTGCGCGCGCCGTCGCTGGACAAGAAGCTGTTGCACCAGATTATCGGCAACCGGCTGCTCGAGTGGTTGGCGCTGGTTGACCTGCGGCGTCGCGACCTGATCCAGGTCAACGCGTTGACCGACGCGGGTCGTGCGGCAGGACGTTCGTTGATCCGGTCGCATCGCCTCTGGGAAAGTTACCTTGCCAAGCACCTGGGCCTGCCGGCCGACCATCTCCACGCGACTTCCGAACGTCTCGAACACGTCACCAGCCCGGCCATGCAAGCCCACCTCGCCGAACGTGCGGACAAGCCGCAGCGGGATCCGCATGGCCGCGAAATCCCGTCCGACGATCAGTCCATGAACACGGGCAAGTAGTACCAGCGCGCCGTCAAGGCCAGCACCGCCATCGCGGTCGTATACAAGGGACCGGCCTTGTCTTCGCCATGGGAATTGGGCGCGGCGGACCAACTGCCGTCCTTGTTTTGGTGTTCGAGCAGCATCTTCTCGTCCCACGTCACTCCCGCGTGCGCGGCGTGGACAATCGCGTGATGGAAATACTCGCTCTCCCACGTCACCGGATTTTTCTCCAGCCAGCGTTGCGCGCGCCCGATGGCGGGATCTTTCCACCAACCGCTCAACCGCAAGGCGATGATCGCCGCCGCCGTGCGCGATTGGTTGGGGAACCCACCGGGTTGATACGCAAACCCGCCGCTCGGGTGTTCGCAACGTTTCACGTACAACCCCGCCTTCTCCATCGCCGCGCGCGGCACCACCACGCCCGCCTCGCTCGCCGCCTTCAACGCGGTGATCTGCCAGACGCTCACCGACAGATCGCTGTCGGTCGAACTCGGCGCGTACCGCCAGCCGCCAGCGTGAAAGGTCCCCTTCTCCACCGCCTGCGCCTGCAAGATGACGCGCACCGCCCGCCGCAACGCCGGCCGCAGGAACCGGTCGTCCTGCGTCATCCCGCAAGCCTCGGCCAGCAAAAGCGTCGCGATCCCGTGCCCGTACATCATGCCGCCTTGGCCGGTAAAGGTGCCGTCCGCGGCCTGTTGGGCCAGCAGCGAACGCAACCCGCGGTCCAACGGCGAGTTGTAGGGTTTGACGCCCGGTGTCTTGCCGGCCGAGAGCAACGCCAGCATGGGCAACGCATTCAACGCGGGGTTGTCGCTCCAGGAGCCATCCGCCCGCTGTTGCGCGACCAGCCAATCAAGCCCGCGTTCAACCGCCGGATTATCGGCCGCCAGCAAACTTATCGGCAGCAGCAGAGCCAGGAGCAGCGTTTTCACGCCCCGCAGCCTATCACACAGGGCAAGTCTGTTCGTACCACGCAATCGTTGCACGCAACCCATCCTCGAACGGCGTCTGAGCGCGGAAACCAAACTCGCGTTCGGCGCGCGACGTGTCGAGGCAACGTCGCGGCTGGCCATCGGGTTTGGTCGTGTCCCAACGAATCTCGCCGGTGAAGCCGGTCAGCTTGGCGATGAGCCCGACAAGATCGCGGATGGCGATTTCCTTACCGGCCCCGAGGTTGACCGGCACCGGTTTGTCATAGCGTTCGGCCGCCAACACGATGCCCTCGGCAGCGTCGGACACGTACAGGAACTCGCGCGTGGCGTTGCCGGTGCCCCAGCATTCGATGAACGGCTGACCGGCCCTGCGCGCCTCGATGCATTTGCGGATCAGCGCGGGAATCACGTGCGAGCTGGCCGGGTCGAAGTTGTCGCGCGGTCCGTACAGGTTGACCGGCAAGAGATAGATCGCGTTCAACCCGTACTCCTCCCGGTAGGCCTGACATTGAACCAGCAACGCTTTCTTCGCGATGCCGTAGGGCGCGTTGGTCTCCTCGGGGTAACCGTTCCACAACTCCTCTTCGCGGAACGGTACCGGCGTGAACTTCGGGTAGGCGCAGATGGTGCCGAGAACGACGACCTTCGGCACGTCCGCCAGCCGGCATTGTTCGAGCAACTCGATGCCCATGATCGCGTTCTCGTAGAAGAACTGCCCGGGATGCTCGCGGTTGGCGCCGATGCCGCCGACGGTGGCGGCGAGATGGATGACCAGCGTGGGACGCGCTTCGATCAACAGTCGTTGAACGGCAGCACGCTCGCGCAAGTCGAACGCACGCTTGCGTGGCACGAACACCTGCTCGCAACCGCAGCCGCGCAACGCCTCGACCACGTGCGACCCGAGGAAACCGGCGCCGCCGGTCACCACGACGCGTTGTTTCGCCCAGCTCACTGCTGCTCCTGCTCCACGCGCGCGACCTTACCGGCCAGCCGGTCGGCCAGCAGTTGCACGTCCGCATCCACCATGATGCGGACCAGATCGGCGAACTTGGTCTTGGGTTCCCAACCGAGGACTCGTCGCGCCTTGCCGGGGTCGCCGAGGAGCAAGTCCACCTCGGCGGGACGCAGATACCGGGGGTCGCACTCGATGTATTTCTCGTAATCGAGCCCGACATGGTTGAACGCCGCCTCGCAGAACTCGCGCACCGTGTGCGTCTCGCCCGTGGCGATGACGTAATCATCGGGCTGCGGTTGCTGGAGCATCAACCACATCGCCTCGACGTACTCGGGCGCGTAACCCCAATCGCGTTTGGCGTCGAGGTTGCCGAGATAAAGTTTGTCCTGCAACCCCGCCCGGATGTGGGCCACGGCCCGCGTGATTTTGCGGCTCACGAACGTCTCGCCGCGGCGGGGCGACTCGTGGTTGAAGAGGATGCCGTTGCAGGCGAACAGGCCATAGCTCTCTCGGTAGTTCACCGCCGCCCAGTAGGCGTACACCTTGGCGACGCCGTACGGGCTGCGCGGATGAAACGGCGTGGTCTCGCGTTGCGGGGTCTCGGCCACTTTGCCGAACATCTCGCTCGACGACGCCTGGTAAAACCGCGGGCGCACGCCCGCTTCGCGGATCGCTTCGAGAATGCGCGTCGTCCCGAGCGCCGTCACATCCGCCGTGTAGGTCGGGATATCGAAACTGACCCGCACATGGCTCTGCGCCGCCAGATGGTAAATCTCGTCGGGCTTGAGCTCATAGATCAGCTTCACCAAATGCACCGCGTCGGCCACGTCGCCGTAATGCAGGAAGAAGCGCACCCCATGCACATGCGGGTCCTGGTAAAGATGCTCGACCCGTCCCGTGTTGAAGCTGCTGGCCCGCCGGATGATCCCGTGGACCTCATAACCTTTGTCGAGCAGCAACTCGGTAAGATAAGACCCGTCCTGCCCCGTGATCCCGGTAATAAGTGCTCGTTTCATGCCCGGCACTATGTTGCGGTCGGTTGCGCCTCGCAAGGGATGGACCCATGAATGCGCCGCTTACTTGTTCTACCAGCCTGTTGGCCAACAGACGCCGATTCACAGCGGCGGTGGGTTCGATGTTCGTAGCGGCGAGCCTGCTCGCGGCAAATAACAGCAGCCAAGACGCTTACGCTCACTCACTCAATCTTATCGAGCACAGCGTGCCTGAACCAGGCAGGCATGAGGTTCGTCTTCAGCTCCAAGGTGCGTCCGTTCGTGATCTCGGCCAACCAAGTGTGTTTGCGGTCGGCATTATCTGTGGAGTTATCAAAGATGTAAGCCCTGTGGGAATGGCGAATGGCATCCATCAACAAGTCCAAGGAGCGGTGATAGCGGGGTGCGATCTTGGCTTCAGGTACAGCATGTCCGCCCAAGGCAACGCGGTTCTGTACGCGGGAAACGTTGATGGCGGGATCATCGGTTGCGACGAAGTAAAGATACGTTCGGTAACCAATCACCTGTGCTCGAGCCAACAGCGCCACTTTATCGGGATGGGACATCACCGTCTCGAAGGTGAAACTCAGCCGTTGAGACAGTAGTTTCTGCCGCACAAAGTCTGCAGTTGCAGAGGCAAAGTAGGAATCCACTCTCACCCCACCGAAACCAAGTTTGTTTGCCGAAAACGTCAGCTTCTGGGCGACGTTACCCAGGCCCGCCGACTTCAGGAAGCTCGAAGCTGCGAAGAACGGTATCACTTCGTCCGGCCGGGGACTGATATTAAACGGGGTAAAGTCGAGAAAGCCCGTTCGTCGGATTTCGTCTTCAATCTCGTCTGGACCGACGAACACACCCAGCAAAGGGAGCGGCAGCGCGGACTTTAACCGGCTTTTGCCAGAGCCATTCGGCCCGGCAAACATGCGCAGCCGTGGTGTGCTGGCGCTCACTGGATCGTGAAAATGCGACCGGGAACCACACGACTGGGTGGCTCCACGCGCTTCACTTCACGGCGATGCCCATCAGGGAACACTTCGTAGATGACTCCGTTCTCCGACTGCAGCACGCTAAGACCATTTTCGAGGGCTTCCTGGCGAGCCGCGACGAAAGCTGACCCAGAAACCAAGGGGAATTGGTTCTCAAGTTGTTGAATGTCTTTCTCTGACATGGCGGTCCTTCTGCCGCAAAGTATAGAGGACTCGCCCTTCAAAGCAACCACGACATTGTTGTGCTACCGGCTCTCAAGGGCACGAATGGATCCAAGAATGGCTTTAATCCTGTCGATATCACGTTCGAGATCCGGCACCGCCCCTTCATTCGCAAGTATCTGCGCGCCGGCGACTACCACGTCTCCGTTCGGCAGACGAATGTCTCGGCGAAAACACCGCCACTTACGGCTATCACCCACCCAGCCTGCAACAGCACAACACTGCACAGCACCGCAATCCTCCAAAAGCACATGCCGGTAAGTTTGGCTGAACCCTTTCTCATCTGACGGCCTCCGTTGTTGGACTGTTTCACCATTGGCCTGACGGCGTTCCATTCGCATAGCGCTGCGGCGGCGCGACGTCAATGCTGCGTTCGGGGCGGAGATTCCTCGACAGGCTCGGAATGACAGGGGCGGCGGGGCGGAGGGGCCGAAAGCGGCGGAGCACCGCGCGCACTCCAAGACGCTGCCGCGTCCGACTGTCTCCAACCACCGGGATTGACGCCCAGCGTGCCCTTTTCGACCCCGCGCAGCAGTTAATTAACGCGTCGGCAAGTCGTCCGGCAGCCTTGGGGAGCTCGTCCGGGTTCGCGGTTGGGACTGGTGTTACGGAAGAATTTTGCGGCGCGATTTTGTCCCGGCATTTGGAATCTGGCATTTGGAATCTTGACCTACGCTCCCAAGTTGGTAGGCTCCGCCGCTATGCCCGAGACATCCCCGACTGCTTCCCGTCCGTCCTCTCACCCAGCGGCGCCAGGGACCAATTCCCCGGACGCATCGACTGCGGCTTCCAGTGCACCCGCGGTGGTGCAATTGTCCTCGTCGAAGTTTCTCATCGGCTGTGTCGTGGTCGCCGGGGGCTTGTTGGCCCTGAGCCGCGTCCAGCCATTGCCGGTATGGTTGCTGGCGGCCGAGGTTTTCGCCACGATCCTGGCGTTGTTCCTCTTTGGCTCGTTCAAGTACCAGCTTCACAAGAACGCGCTGACCTACGGGATGGCGCTGATCATCACCTGCACCTTTGCCGGGTTGCCCAACAGCGAATGGCATCAGCAGGTCAAGGAACATGGCTGGGGGACGTTCCTGCGACACAACGTTTTCTCCTGGAAAGGCATTGACCTGCCCCACCATGGCCCGGCCGAGACCGCCCAGCCCCCCGCGGCTCCCGCGACCGCTGTGGCGGAAGCAACCGTCCCGGCCGTCGCTGCGGCTCCGGATGCCGAGGCCAGCAGCGGCCACGGTGGCGGCATCGATGGCCTGATTCATGCCGACACGATGCTTTTCATCCTCGGGCTGACCTTCTTCGTGGCGGTGATCGCGCAGACCCGGTTGCTTGAGCAGATCACCTTCATGTTGTTGCGCAAATACAAGGGTATGATCCTGCCCACGGTGATCTCGGTCACCGCCGTGGTCGCGTTTTCCTCGGGCATCCTCGATGGCGTCTCGATGATCGGGCTGACCATCCGCACGTTGGTCATCATCTTGATGTTGGCCGCCGCCCCGACCGAGGCGGTCCGGTATGCGGTCATGGTCTGCACGGCCGTCACCACCATCTGCGGCATCTGGCTGGCCTACGGTGAACCGCCCAACCTGATCATGAAAGCCAACCTGCACCCGTTCCTGGACAACGCGTTTTTCCTGCGTTATTGCGCGCCCGCGGCCGTGGCCAGCTACTTGGTCATCGCTTACAACCTGCGCAAGAAACTCGGCGGCAAACGCGTCGAGCTCGAGAAAATGGATGTGCTCGACTCCCACGTGGCCACCGTGCGTTTCATGCAGGCCTCCCGCCACGGCGAGGTCACGACCCCCATCGGGTTCGTCGAGGCGCACCGGGCCGATATCGGCTCGGCCTGTGAGCCGGTCCTGAAGCGGATGCGGCAGGGCGAACCGATGGGCGAGGCGTTGGTCCGCGAGAACGTGCCCGAACCGGCCCGGCGGCGGTTGCTGGGCCAGTTCGTCAGCCCGGAGCTGGCCGAGCCGCTCGACAACCGCTATTGCCTGATGGTTCAAGGCGATCCCGTGGCGGCGGATAAAGCCGATGCGGCCGTCGACGAGGCAATCCACAAACTGCGTCACCGGCGGATGCTGGCCGCCAAGATCGGCGCCTTTGCCCTGGTGCCCTTCATCGGCCTGTTGATCGTCCACGGCATCAACCACAATGTGCCGTTGTTCCTGGCCTCCTTCGCCGGGTTCGGTGTTGCCCTGCTCGGCATCCTGACCCTGCCCAAGATGCGCAACCTGGCGTTGCACGATGCCCGCCATGAGTTCTCCGAGTATTACTTCCTGTTCCCGTTGTTCTTGTCGATCACACTGCTGACCAAGGCCGGCTTCTTCGGCGTGGTCGAACAACTCATCCACAACGGCATCCAGGCTCTCGGCCAAGCCCATGTCGCCTATGCCCAGTTCCTGGGCTGCACCTTCCTGTCGGCCATCCTCGACAACAATGTCGTGGCCGACTTCGCCTCGCGCGCCCTGCACAAGCTGCCCATCGCCGTGATGCACCTGTTTGCGCTGGCCCAAATCGCGGGTTACGCCCTCGGCGGCTGCTGGACCCACATCGGCAGCGCCCAATCAGTCGTTGCCTTCGCCTTCATCAAGCGCGACGTCGACAAAAACTACACGCCCGTGCAGTGGATCAAGGACATGACCCCGATCATCCTCCAGATCATGGCGGTTCTGACCATCCTGATCTATCTCGAAGGCGCGCTGCTGAAGTGGCTGCACTAGTTTGAACAACGATCATTGGCGGCCAGTGCCGTAACCGGCTGGTCGCCATGCTTCCGCCGCGCACGCCAAGCGGCGGAGCACCGCGCCCACTCACCTATCTTTGTGGGAGCGGGCTTCTGCCCGCGATTCCGTCCGGTGGCACCCCCGGGCAACAACGAACCCACCCTCACAAATCCGAAATCCGAGTGTCGAAACTCAAAGGAACCTCGAAACCCGAATCGGCAAACACAGAAGCAAAGCAGGATGCCGCCACACCGCACTCCGGACGGCAACCACGAATGCACACGAATTGACACGAATCCACCGCCCCGCCGCTGTAGCCGCCCGCGGTGAGGGCGGCAACGCCAGAGTCAGCCCAAACCGGACTCCGGACGGCACATCCCACCCATTTTCGTGGGAGCGGGCTTCTGCCCGCGATTCCGTCCGGTGGCACCCCCGGCAACCACGAACCCAACCCTCACAAATCCGAAATCCGAATGTCGAAACTCGAAGGAAACTCGAAACCCGAATCGGCAAATTCGACTCCGGACGACCGGCTGGGATCCGTTGGCATCGCTGGTGGTAGAGGCGGTCGCCTCATTGTAGGGCGCGAACTCCCGTGCGATGTTTCGCGGGTTTCGCGCCGCTGCGGGATGG
This sequence comes from Verrucomicrobiota bacterium, assembly GCA_041306525.1. Classification (GTDB taxonomy): domain Bacteria; phylum Verrucomicrobiota; class Verrucomicrobiia; order Palsa-1439; family Palsa-1439; genus JBFZFE01. Next base: position 11,284 of record JBFZFE010000189.1, read on the forward strand.
AGCCGGTCGCGGTGAGAGATAGTCGGCGGCGGCGGCAAGCCCTGCGGCGTTGCCGCCCTACAATTTTGAAGTCCGGGGGCAGGCGGAGGGGCAAAGCGCCAGCAAGCTGGCGCACTCCAAAGCCGGGCGGGGCCATGTTCCAAGACGCTGGCGCGTCGGACTGCGCCAGCCACCGGGCGTGACGTTACCGGGCCACAGGCCGGGGGGCTGTTGCGCGGCGGGCGGAGCGCGCCTAGGCTGGAATCACCATGAGATGCTGGGGAATCATACTGGCTTTCTGGCTGGTGGTGGCGGGAGCGGCGGCGCAGGCGGAACAGGTGAGCTTGATCGAGATTGACGGCGCCATCGGTCCGGCCACGGCCAGCTACATCGCGCGCGCCATCGACGAGGCGGCCGCGTCAGGCGCGCAATGTCTGATCATTCAACTCGACACACCGGGCGGGTTGTTGGATTCGACCAAGAAGATCATCCAATCGTTTCTGGGGTCGCCGATTCCGATTGTGGTGTACGTGGCGCCGGCGGGGGCGTGGGCGGGGAGCGCGGGCTGTTTCATCACGATGGCGGCGGATGTGGCGGCGATGGCCCCGGCGACTTCCATCGGGGCGGCGCACCCGGTCAGCATCGGCGGTGGCGGTGGGGGTGAGGACAAGAAGGATGATGTGATGAAGCAGAAGATGGAGAATTTTGCGACCAGTTACATCGAGGCGGTGGCCGCCCGGCATGGTCGCAACGCGGAGTGGGCCAAGTCGGCGGTGCGCGAGAGTGCGTCGGTGACCGCGGAGAAGGCGTTGGAGTTGAATGTGATTGATTTGCTGGCCGATGACCGCGAGGCGTTGCTCCAGCAGATTGATGGTCGTGAAGTGCGCGGCAAGAAGCTGGCGACGGCGGGGGTGACGCCGACGCCGATTGCGATGACGCCGCGGGAACGGGTGTTCCAGATGGTGTGGCGTCCCGAGGTGATGTTCGTGCTGATGCTGGTGGTGGTTTACGGCATCATCGGTGAGTTGAGCAACCCGGGCGCGATCCTGCCGGGGGTGATTGGGGCGATTGCGCTGGTGTTGTTGCTCTACATGGCGTCGGTGATCCCGATGAACATTGCCGGCATCGCGTTGATCGTGCTGGCGATTGGGTTGTTCGTGATCGACATCTTCGCGCCGACGCACGGGATCCTGACCGGCGGCGGCATCATCGCCTTTTTCCTGGGATCGCTGATGCTTTTTGACCGCAGTCAGCCGTTCCTGCGCGTGTCGCTGTCGGTCCTGGTCATCGGGACCTTGGTGACGGCGGCGTTTTTCGTGGTGGTGGCGGGCGCGGGTGTGCGGGCGCAGTTCTGGCCGGTACGGTCGGGCCGCGAGGCGATGATCGGCAGGCCGGTGCAGGTGTTGGCGCGGGTGGATGCGGAGCATGGGAAGGTGTTTGTGGACGGTGAATACTGGAACGCCATCAGCGCGGCGCCGATTGAACCGGGGCAGGATGCGGAGATCGTCGGCCTGGAGGGCTTGCGGTTGCGAGTGAAACCCAAAAGCGGAGGAGGCACGTCATGATGAGATTTCTGTTCGAGATCAGTCCGTGGTTGATCGCCATCTTTGTGGTCGCGGCGGTGGTGGTGCCGCAAGCGGTGCGCATCCTGCGCGAGTACGAACGGGGAGTGATCTTCCGTTGGGGCAAACTGCTCGGCGCGAAGGGACCGGGGTTGATCCTGCTGATCCCGTTTGTGGACCGCATGGTGAAGATGGATTTGCGCGTGATCACCATCGACGTGGCCAAACAGGAGATCATGACCAGCGACAACGTGCCGGCCACAGTGGATGCGGTCGTTTACTTCCGCGTGGTTGACCCGGTGGCGGCGGTGGTCAAGGTCGAGAACTTCCTGAAAGCTTCCTCATTGATCGCGCAGACGACGTTGCGCAGCGTGTTGGGGCAATCGGAACTGGACGTGCTCTTGGCCCAGCGCGAGAAGGTCAACATTCAACTCCAGGAGGTCATTGACCGGCATACCGACCCCTGGGGCATCAAGGTCTCGACGGTCGAGGTCCGCGATGTCGTGTTGCCCGACAGCATGAAACGGGCGATGGCCCGGCAAGCCGAGGCGGAGCGCGAACGCCGCGCCAAGATCGTCAATGCCGAAGGCGAATTCCAGGCCGCCGAGAAGATGGTCCAAGCCGCCGCCATGATCGCCACGCAACCGATTGCGTTGCAGTTGCGGTTCCTGCAAACGATGCGGGAAATCTCCAGCGAACACAACACCACCACCTTCCTGCCGCTGCCCCTGGAGTTGCTCGGACCGTTTCTAAAGAAGTAACCGGTCGGCGCCCTTGGAAACCTGGCTGGCCACCAGAAAGATCGCGTGAAGCCAAATGGTGTACAGGACGGTTGTGCGCAGCGCGAAGAAACCCGCGCGCCAGACACGGCCCCGGCAGTGACGCCCCTGCGCCAGGACAACGCGCAACGAACGACGAAACAGGTAGAAGCCCGGCAGGACCGTGATCAAGATGACGGCGATCATGGCGTTGACGCCCAGCCAGAGCACGACCGATATCGCGAACGCCAAGGCCAGACTGACGAGGATGTCCAACAGGATTCCCGCAATGAATCCGCCGATGCTATCGCTCCCCAACGTCTCGGTGAACGACGAGCCGATATCGATCGTGGACCAATCCTCCTTCAGCCGCGTTTCGCTCCAATGAGCCCACCGGACGTGCAATCGTTCCCTCGCGTCCAAGCGGATGCCGAAGTACAGCGCCCAGAACAGAAAGGCAAACATGACGACCGACAACAGCAGTGTTGCCACTTCCAGCCGCTGCCAGACTGAAGCGTTACGCATCATCCAAATCGGGGCCGCGACCACTGCCAACAGCACCAACGCGCCCCCACCCAACACCCGCGCGCTCCAGCGTTGGCGTCGCCCCTGTGCCGAGAGCACTCTCATGATCTCATCAATCCCAAGCTTCCGCAGATCTGTCGTGCCGATTTACCGGGCTTGCCGTGCGGGATGACGCCGAGGAGCGGGACGCCGCAGAGGCGCGGGACTTCGGTGATGTTGGTGCGCTCGGCGAGGCCGCGCCGACCGCGCGTGTCGTTGAGGATGATGCCGGCAACCTTCAAGCCCATGGCTTGCGCCTGCCGGACGGTGAGGAGCGTGTGGTTGATCGTTCCCAATCCCAACCGGGCCACGATCAACAGCGGTGCGCCCATTTCGCGGGCCAAGTCCGCGATGAAATAGTCGTCGCGAATCGGCACCAGCAGGCCACCGGCACCTTCGACAAACAACGGACAGTAAACGGAAGCCAAAACCCGGTACGATGCGCGAATCGTGTCCAAGTCAACGCGACGGCCTGAGAGTTTGGCGGCGACGCTGGGCGCCAGCGGCTGACGCAGATAGACCGGGTTGAGTTGCGCCAGCGGCACTTCCCGGTTCATCAATTCCCTGAACGTGCGGGCGTCTTTGCGGCCATCGGCGCCGCAAGCAATCGGTTTCATGGCACCGGCTCGCACGCCCTGCCGGCGCAGCTCGGCGAGCAACAGGGCGGTGACGTGGGTTTTGCCGACACCGGTATCGGTGCCGGTGACGAAGAAGATGCGTGATTTCATAGCAATGACAACGGATCAACGTCCACGCTGACGGTCACGTCCGCCCTCTTCTTCAAGGCCGGCAAGGTCTGCGCCAGCGCGGCGCTGAGACGGAGGATGTGGTCGGTGCGGATGGTGATCTGGTAACGGTATTGGTTCTGGATCTTGGCCAGCGGCGCGGGGACCGGTTCGCTCAACAGGTCGCCGGTGGCGAGTTGTTTCTTGAGTTCGCGCGCGATGGTGGTGGCCAGGAACTGGACCTTATCCT
>JBFZFE010000190.1:0-4372 GCA_041306525.1 Verrucomicrobiota bacterium
GGCGTGCAGGGTGTCGAGCAGGACCTGCTCCCGGCGGTAGGTGGGGATGACGATGGAGATGGCGTTTGACGGTGGCATCGCGAATCGGATTCACACGGGGATTGTCGTTCTTGACCAAATAAAGGCGGCATCATGCACCGCGCATCATAGGGGTATCAGGGACCGACCAGGTTTCTTTATTTATCCCCTGGCGCCCAGCAGGTCAGGTTCCACTCGATGATCCAGGGATCTCACGGAAAAGTGGTCTGTCCCGGTTATTGTTCCGCCTGGAGGGGCATGTAATCACGCGGGATTTCAACAGAGATCTTCCATCCTGGAAGGTCCCTTGCATTCATGGATCAGCCTGCCTCATTGCGCCGCCAAAACCGGCGCAAGCGATTGTGAAGCGGAACATAACGGCGATAGCCGAGCAGACGTACGAGTACCCGCTTGATCCCCTGCCCTTCAACCACGGCATCAGGGAAAAACCCCGGATCTATTTCATCGAGGCGGGCGAGAATGCGCCGGTAGTGGGCAAGGTCAAACCGGTGAGCCACATAAATGTCACGGTACAGATAGTTGCATAGACGTTGACGGCGCGAGGGCGTCAGAAGCTGCCTTTCCCGCATCACTGCGTAAAGATGATCAAGAATATGGAAACGGGCATGGGCATACTCACTCAGCGAACTCGCGCTAGCGCGCGGTCCACCGTGATCCCGCCAAACGAACACGGGCTCTTCCAGGGTCGCGATTCGGGGCTCTCGAAGCAGCACCTTAATGAGAAAAAACCAATCATCCGGATGCGGCACTCGCGGATCCCAACGAACCTCCGCAATCGCCGTAGACCGGTATAAAACAGCCGATATCGGCGACCCATATCCGGAAAGGATGGCATCGTAGGGATTGCCGGCATAAGGCATAGGATTCGAAGAAACGACCCGTTCCAGATTCACATCGTCGATTGAAGTTCGCGACCACCCGGAAACCACGAGATCCGACGAAGACCCCTCGATCGTGGCCACCTCTTTCACCAGCGCCCCGGGCAGCAGTAAGTCGTCGGAGTCGAGAAACTTGATGTACTTGCCACTGGCCGCCCCCAGACCCTCGTTACGGGCCAACTGGGGACCGCGATTGCGCTCAAGCCGAATATAACGGCAGGTTGGCTGGCAATGGCAGAAATTCGCTAGCCGGCGGGCCTCGTCCGGCGCGGAGCCATCATCCACCACGATAATTTCATGAGACAGGGCAGGCCCCGCGCACAGACCCGCCGACGCGATAGCCTGTTCTGCAAGTCCGGCGCGGTCATGTACAGGAATAATGATCGAGACGATCATGGGCCTGACCGCCGTGAAAGCGGAAGTGCGCTTGCTAGCCGCGACTTAATCAAACGCAATCGCTCGCGAAGATAATAGGGTATTCCGACCCATTGTCTGGCGGCTTGACTCGTCTGCCTGGCATGCTGGACAAGAAGGGAGGGGTCGCCGATCCGCAGCCTGGGCTCCTGGCAAAGACACTCCAGAAGGATGCGAGTAAACAACACGGAATAAATCCAAACGTCGTGTTGCAGCAGCACTATCCCAGACCGAGTGGCACGCGCGCTTTGCAGGAACTCCGAGACGGCGTCGTTGAGGTTCTCTCGGGATAGATCCACCGCCGATTTTTCCCAGTCCCGGGTGGCATGGGTCCAGTTGAGCGGTAAGGAATACTGCGACAACTACGGCCGACGCCACATACGCAAAGTGCGGCCAAAATGCCATTGCCCCCAAGGAGGACGAAACAGACTGGGGGCTTGCCCGGTAATCTTGCGAAGGAGACAATCGGTTTTCTGTACCTCGTCTACACAGCGCTCGGCGGGAAGCTGCAAAAACCGGGTGTGGCTAAACGAATGGTTACCCAACGCGCTGCCGGAATCGTGCAAGTTCCGCAGCACATCATGCGTGCTCTTATCGGCGTCCAGAGTATCGCCGCGCACAAAGAATAACGCACGCTGATCGTACTCGGCGAGAACACGCGCCAGATTAGTGGTTGTCGTTGCTGCGAAGTTCCAACAGGGATCCACCGCCAGGATTGCTTCACGTGCCGTCTCCGCGTCCTGAACCGAATCACCCCAGGCCGCAAAAGGTGATGCCGGGCCGTCATCGTAGGTGAGAAAGACCAACCCAGTGAGCGGTTCAAGAAACGAATCACTATTAAACCGAGCACCGAATCGAAACCAGAAGTCATACGCCACGACGCCCAGGAGCGCCAGCGGCACAAAAATCATGGCAAATGCAGTCATGGTCACGACAGGCTTCAGGACGTGCGCGTAAGGACTCGGACGCTGTCTTCGTCGCCGGCGCTTGTGACGGCGAAGCCGAAGCGATCTCCAATCCAACCGAGATCCCGATCGTCAAGGCTCCAGCGTAGATCCCCGCCCGGGATGACCCAACCCATACCCCCTGTGTCGGTAAGCACCATGCCACCCGCTTGCAATAAAGCGCTGTAGCTGCACCACATGGTGAAGAAGTGAAACTTACAGCAGGCGGCAAAACTCGGATTGTTGTCGATAATGAAATCAAACTGACTCCGCAGTTGCGTCAGTGCTGGATCGTACTTGTTGATCAGATGGCAACTGTAATTCGGCAGGCCGAGGTCAACAGCGTGCTGCTGCTCGGTCGTGGCGATCGTGATCCCCACAATCTCTGCCACTTCACCTTGCCAGCGCTCGGCAAAGCCGGAGTTGCCCACTCCGACGTGGAGCACCCTTGCGCCTGTGTGCCTGAGGGCGCCGAGTACCCGTTCGATGCGCAGTTGATCCGGGGTGGTATGTTTGCTGGACCAGTCGAAGTTCCGCTCGCCATCACCCTCGTTCTCGCGGGCGACGATTTGCGTCGTCCGCCACGCAAGGTTGGGGTTCCCGCAAAAGTCACAACAACCGAGGAAACTGCGTTTGGGGATAAGATTGGAGAGCGGCGCGGGAAGACGCCGGCGTAAGCTCGCCAAGACGCGATCAAGCATGTTGTATCCATCCATCGGTGTATTTAAGGAATCGAAACGGTGGTACGGCGATCGCCCTCAAAAAGTATTCATGCCGGGGCCTATCGCTTTATAAAAAGCCCATTGTATCCCGCCAACGAAACCATACGATAGCCATGCGCGGACAGTTTCTGGTAAATTTCATTATGCATAATACTTTCCATAGCTTGATGATCCATTTCAATCAGAATAATTATCGGCCTGTATTTATCTAAGTCGATAGATCGTACGACGGCAGCATCATGACCCTCTACGTCCACTTTTAGCAATTCGAACTCTTTAGGGCACTGTTGCTCGTCCAAGATCGCAGTTAACGTCTTCGGGACGAGCTTTCTAACTTCGTTGATTCTGACAGATTTTTTCCAAGCTGCCGCATGTTCTCGCTCGACGGTACTGAGCAGGGAGCCCTCAAACATGATGAAATCCAGTTCTCTTGCCTCATCGGACACCAGGGTGGCAACGACTTGATCCCTAGGCCTGACTTTTTTGTACAGATCTGTCATTTCCTGGTTTGCGTCAATGGCGATGCCTCGCCAACCGAGCTGATAAAGCCTCCAAGTATTAGAGTGGTAAATCGGGTGATTGCAACCGACATCGACATAAAATCCGGGCCTTCGGATGGAGAGTACCTCCGTTAAGTAGAACCAGAGGAGTGCATCCTCCCCCAAGCTGCCCCAGACCAGGTCCACGTAAGGATTTAACAGCTTACCAAGCCACCGATGCACCGCCAGTCCCAAGCCGCGCCGCCAACCCAGATGGCGGATATAGGCGCCGAGTCGCTCATAAACGCCTTTCACATCACGATCCCGCTAAAAGATTCATTCAACAGTTCCCGATATATCCCGATATAAGTCCGCACCACGATCGGCAGGCCGAGGTCAAAACCCACGGTCGAGCATAGTCGTCGTGGTTGATGACACAGGTGCGATCCGCGTACGCACGCACGAAGGCGCAATTGGCAAGATCATCGGCGTAATGCCAGGTCCGGTACTGGTAGCGCTCGTCGATCAAGACCACGTCGGCCGTTGCCGGATCAGGAGCCACCCGGATTTGGGGCATCTTGCCGGCGGTCTGCTCCAGAGCCTGGATGAAGGCGGCGTTACCCCCGGCAATGGCGGTATCCCCGGGCTTCGTAAAATAGATGCTCAGACTCATCGCGCAGCTCCGGCGGAGGGCTGCTCGCGCCGGCGAAGGCCCGCCAGCGGTTCCGCCCAGGCGGCAAGCCGCCGCCAACCCAGAATCTCCGCAATCCATCCATAGAGGCGATACTCGCCGCGGCGGGCCCTGTCGGTCTCGGCGGCGAGCCCGAGCAGTCGCTTGGCCTCGGAGGTCAGACCACGGGCCCCGGCTTGGCGCGCCAACCGAAACAGGTTGCGGG
>JBFZFE010000191.1:0-2507 GCA_041306525.1 Verrucomicrobiota bacterium
GCCGGTGTCGTTGAGGGGAAAGGTGCCGACATTGACCAGGCTGACCGGGTTGCATGCCCGCGCATCCTTGTTTCCGCCCGCATCATAGACGACCAAGACGGGGGCATAGACTTTTACGCCATCGTCTGGGTACAGCAGCGTATCGTTGGATGTCCAGGTATCCTCCGTTACAGGGACGAGCGTCTTTTCAGGACTGCCCGAACTCGCGTCTAAGTACAGCTCCACTGAGGCTAGGTCCGCATCCTCGTCCGACACAGAGAATTGCAGCGATACACTTGTTGGTTGCGTTGGATCCACTGAGCACGCCAAAGAGTCGACCCGCGGCGGATGTCCATCGGTGACCTCGACCCGTCTAATTTCCTCGTCGTCATATCCGAGCGAATCCGACACCCTCAAAATGACGGTCTTGATTCCGGGTTCCGCATAGGTCCAAGAGATTATGGGATCACTTAAGTCGCCACTTCCGCCGCCGTCGCCGAAATCCCAGCGATATACAGGAGTCGCTGTTGGATCAAAGATGCTTTCAGAGGCATCGAATCGGATTGTTATCCCAGTCTCCTGAGAATCATTGAAATGCGCCTGCGGCCGCACAAGTGGTGATCCTGAGGGCCCAGTGGGTCTAGCGTCGTTGCGCGTCGCGCCGGTGAGCCGGGAACCCGTCCACTCCAGATCGTAGCCGGCCATACCATTGGTCGGCGTGAGTAATGATACGGCGAGCGGTAGCGTGTCATTTACGGCCTTGAATGCAACAGTCGCCCAGCCGAGGGGGTTGCCGATACGGGCAGCTAGCTCAGCCAATGCCGTCTGGTAATTTGAACCAAGGAGCATAAAAAGATTAGTCCCAAGTTGCGTAAACCCGACCTCCACTACGCATTTAAGGGGGACCTCAACGATAAATTCCAGTCCTGAGTTCAAGAAGAAACTCCTCAACCCTTCAACGAGCTCGGCTTGAGTGGCATTTGTACTTACCGTTAGATAGCCTTCTAGACCCGCTAAAGCGACACTGGATAACTTTTCCCATTCGTCTAGCGCACCACCTACACACCATTTCAGTGAGTCTGCCCATCCGATACCCTGGAAAACGGCGCCGTTGACCAGAGTCTCGAGGAATTTGTTGCCCGACAGTTGAATGGTGGAGCTGGCAAGCCCTAGCGCGGAGAACATGGCGTGGGACAAGTTCAGTGCGCTTACCGTAATCCCGGGGACGCTACTGAGGGTCATCCGGTATTTAGTAAACTCGATATGGGCTGTTTGCGAAGTCAGCCAGGTGTCGTCTAACCGCAGCAGCGTTTGGGCTGCGCCGGAGTTCCAGGTTTTACCAATCGCTGAACTGTTGCGCTTCACCAAGCCCCAATTCTGATAGGCGCCGTCTTGGTCGAACCCCTCTGCCGCATACAAGACCATTGCCGGATTGGCGTAGGCGGCAAGGTTGAGGTCCTTCTCGGAGACCGCCATGAACGGCGGGTTCCAGACATCGAACAGGGTCGCGGTGCCATACCAGGTCCAGGGCTCATCCGCGTTCCAGGGACTGCGGCACAGCCAATCCCACAGCCCATCGCAGAAGGTCTTCGTCTCGGCATCATAGGCCGCGAGTGCCTGAAGGCGGACGAGGGGGGCAGCGGCGACGAACTGAGCCTGATAGGCATCGAACAGCTCGCGGGCGATGGTCTCGATCTTGGCAACGAGATCGGCATACAGCGCCAGGCTGTCGAGGAAGTAGGCGTTGGACTGGAAGGCGGCGGTGACGTCGGCAACGAGGGATTCGAACTGCGGGTGTTGCAGCAGCGCCTCGGCGATCGCGAGTTTCCCCTCCTGGTCCATCCCCGAGGCGGCGATCATCATGACGAGGGCGACCGCCGTGCTGCGGGGGGAGATCTCGGTCTCGCTCTGGCTGGTGATGTCCAGCGCCTCCTGGAGCGCGGGCGTTCGGTCGGCTGAAAGATCCCCCGCCGGCATGGCGTAGCCGAGGAGCAGGGTCTTGCCGGCCGCGTCTTCCGCCATCAGGACGGTGTGGCCGTGGAGGTCGACCTGCGCGGTATCGGAGAGAAACGACCGCACAGCGGCATCCGCTACCGTAAGGCCTTGGCGGTTTAACGGCAGCTCGATCCGAGGCGAGGTGTCGACCAGCTCCGGCGCAACCGGCAAAGCGAGGGTGTCCCCGAAGAGCGCGGCGATGGCGGCGGCCAGAGACACCTCATCGCCGGCCAGGATGGACTGGATCACGCTCGACGCCGCGGTCGGGCTGGCCTGAAGTTGACTGAACGGGATGGTGAGAATTTTGTCCTTGAGCGGGTCAAGCGGGTTGAACTGGAGCAGGTCGAGATAATTGAGAACCCCGTCTGCGCCGAGGTCCTGTCTCAACAGGCCGTTGGCCGCCCATTGCAGACCGGCTGCGAGGCGGGCGGTATCGCCTGCCTGAGCGGCGCTCACCACCTGCTGCCAGGCCATCTCGGTGAGCACGTTGATCCGCAGTCCGCCGGCGCGCCAGTCGCTTGCCTTGCCTACCG
>JBFZFE010000192.1:0-3699 GCA_041306525.1 Verrucomicrobiota bacterium
TCGAAGGCGATCATCGGGGAACATTTGAAGCCGATTTGCAGCGCGTCGAGAAACTCAGGCCCATTGCCCAGAAGAGCGGTTTCTCCCTCGCACAACTTGCCATCAAGTTCGCCGTCACCCATGTGGCCGTGTCCACTGCCATTGTCGGGTCCAAGAGCCGGCAACAGATCGAAGACAACGCTGCCGCCACTTTCCTGCCACCCTTGACCCGGGATGAACTGGCCACGATGGACCAGGCGTTGCAGGTCAGTGCATCCCCCCTGCCATCTGTCCTGTCCTGACCATCGCCGGGAGGGCTCCATTCTCGGTCGCAAAGGGGGTGCCGGGCAGGAGGGGCCCGCGAGGCAAGGGCACAAAAGGCTCTTGACCCATCTGGGGAGCTACAGGTAAACACTTCGCGCTATCGAACTCCCGTTTGCTGGCAAATAACAAGGAGATGAAATGAGGATCGTTGTCAGAATAGTCGGTTTAATGGTGTTGCTGTTTTCCACGGCTTCACCGGTTTTGGGGGCATTGGTTGACACCGCGCCACGCCCTGCCATACCCGCGATTTGGTGGCTGGCGCCACTGGGTGCGTTGGTGGCCTTGGCCGCGGCGGCCTACTTCTACATCTGGATGAAGAAGCAGGCGGAAGGCGATGCGACCCAGATCAAGATTGCGGCCCATGTGCGCGCAGGCGCGCGGGCCTATCTGAATCAGCAGTACAAAGTGGTGGCCTTCGTGTTCGCCATTGTGTTCGTGTTGATGTTGGTCCTGGCGTACGGGTTTCACACGCAATCGACCTTTGCGCCGTTTGCGTTTCTGACGGGCGGATTGGTCTCGGGCCTGACCGGTTTCCTGGGCATGAAGACCGCCACGTTCGCCAACAACCGCACGGCGGCAGCGGCCAAGAACTCGCTCAATGACGGGTTGAAAGTGGCCTTTCGCAGCGGCGCGGTCATGGGCTTGAATGTCGTCGGCTTTGGCGTGCTGGCGATTTCGTTGTGGTTTTACGGGTTGTACACGTTCACCCAGTTGAGCGTGCATACGATCACGGTATCGCTGCTGGCGTTTAGCTTCGGCGCCAGCCTGCAGGCGCTGTTTGCGCGTGTCGGTGGCGGGATTTTCACCAAGGCGGCCGATGTCGGCGCGGACTTGGTCGGCAAAGTCGAAGCCGGCATCCCCGAGGATGACCCGCGCAATCCGGCGACCATTGCGGATAATGTCGGCGACAATGTCGGCGACGTGGCTGGCATGGGCGCGGATTTGTATGAATCGTTCTGCGGCGCCATTCTGGCGGCGGCAGCACTCGGCACGGCGGCGTTCATCGCTGTTTCACCCGAGAAAGCACTGCGGGCGGCCACGCTGCCGATGGTCATTGCTGGCGTCGGCACGGTTTTGAGCGTGTTGGGTGTGCTGGTGGTGCGGACGAAGGAAAAAGCCACCCAGAAAGAATTGCTCAGCGCTTTGGGGCGCGGTGTCAATCTCAGCTCACTGTTGATTGTTGTGGCCTCCTATTTCCTCGTGCGCTGGTTGTTGCCCGAGCACATGGGACTGTTCGGCTCGATTGTCGCGGGATTGGTCGCCGGGTTGGTGATTGCCAAGGCGACGGAGTATTACACCGCGGCGGAATTCAAGCCGACGCAGTTCATCGCCGGCCAGGCCAAGACCGGTCCTGCGACCGTGATCATTGGCGGCATTGCGATGGGGTTCCTGTCGACCTGGATCCCCGTGTTGGCGATTGTGATTGGTATTCTGGTTGCCTTCGGCTCGGCGGGTGGTTTCACCAACCTCGAATTCGGTTTGTACGGCGTGGGCGTGGCCGCGGTCGGCATGCTTTCAACGCTCGGGGTAACACTGGCCACGGACGCTTACGGCCCGATTGCCGATAACGCGGGTGGCAACGCGGAGATGAGCCATCAGCCGCCATTCGTGCGCGAACGCACGGATGCGCTGGACTCGCTGGGCAACACCACGGCGGCAACCGGCAAAGGCTTTGCCATCGGCTCGGCGGCCCTGACGGCGCTGGCGCTGCTATCGGCCTACATGGAGGAAGTGCGCATCAGCATGGCGCGCGGACTCGATGTGGTCCAGCAGCAGTTGATCGTGCACATGCCGCTGGATCAGTTCATCCAGCAGTTTGACCTCACCTTGCTCAATCCCTCGGTCCTGTCCGGTGTGTTTTTGGGCGCGATGCTCGTTTGCGTGTTTTGCGCGCTGACGATGCTGGCCGTTGGCCGCGCCGCCGGCAAGATGGTCGAGGAAGTGCGTCGCCAGTTCCGTGAAATTACCGGCATCATGGACGGCACCGCGGAGCCGGACTACGCTTCCTGCGTTGCGATCAGCACGCAGGGCGCACAACGGGCGATGATCCTGCCCAGCATCCTGGCCGTGGTGGTACCCGTGGTGGTCGGGCTGGTTCTCGGGGTGGCGGGCGTCCTCGGTTTGCTCGTCGGCGGCTTGAGCACCGGCTTCCTCGTCGCGGTGATGATGGCCAACTCCGGTGGAGCTTGGGATAACGCCAAGAAGTACATCGAGAGCGGCCAACTCGGCGGCAAACGCAGTGACGCACACAAAGCGGCCGTCGTGGGCGATACTGTGGGCGATCCGTTCAAGGATACCTCGGGCCCCTCGCTTAACATCCTGATCAAGCTGATGAGCATCGTCAGCATCATGGTGGCCGGCGTGGTGGTGCGTTACTCGCCAGCGATTGGCGAAATGTTGGGCATGCGCTGACCTGAACAGTAGAACAGCCCGGCATCATCAGCTGTCTTCACAAATGGCGCGCGGCACTTCAGCCGCGCGCCATTTGCTTTCGCCAATCAAACCAGCCAGGCAGGGCTGCCCGACACCCCCCAGCGGCGCGCAATTTTTCCATCGCCAAACCACCGTTCTGCTGGTATAGCTCGCCCCAGCATGGACCTGATGCCTCACTCCGATCACGCTGAGGGAAAGTCGAACTCGTTCGATTTCAAAGCCATCCTTCTGGTTGACGACGATCGTCAACTGGCGGTCACGCTGCAATGGGTGCTCGCGGACCAGAATTTCATGGTGGACGTTGCCTATGATGGCGAGGATGCCTTGCTCAAGGTCAAGGCCAACGAATATGACGCCGTGATCTGCGACCTGATGATGCCGCGGTTGCGCGGTGATCAGTTTTACGAGCAGACCACGAAGCTTCGCCCGAAGCTCGCCGACCATTTCATCTTCATCACCGGCTTTGGCGCCGACCCACAGCTCAACCTCTTTCTCTGCAAGACGGGCGCCAAATACCTGATGAAGCCGTTCCCCGTCCAGACGCTGATTGACTGCGTCAAGCAGCTGCTCGCCTAGCCGCGCCTAGACCAGCTCCCTGGCCATCATCTCCGCCAAGGTCTCGCGCCGATGCACCAGCCGGCACGTGCGGCCTTTCACCAAGACTTCGGCCGGCCGCAGACGTGCATTGTAATTCGACGCCATTGCCATGCCATAGGCCCCCGCGCTCATCACCGCCAGCAACTCACCTTCCTTGACCGCTGGCATTGCGCGGTCTTGCGCCAGAAAATCACCAGATTCGCAAACCGGCCCCACCACATCGCACTTCTCCTTCGTGCGTCCCGCGGACTTGACCGGCAGGATTTCATTATGACTGCCGTAAAGCGACGGCCGAATCAGGTCATTCATCGCGGCATCCACGATGACGAACCGCTTCACGGGGGTCTGTTTCACATACTGAACGCG
>JBFZFE010000193.1:0-2879 GCA_041306525.1 Verrucomicrobiota bacterium
GAATTGATCGCGACGATCGCGGCGTGCGACAAGGTGTGCCGGTACGTGGACATGCCGTTGCAGCACATCAGCGACAACGTCCTGGCGCGGATGCGGCGCGAGACGGACGGCCATTACATCCGCCAGCTCGTGGCGCGGATTCGGGCGGGCATCCCCGCAGTCGCGTTGCGCACGACATTCATCGTCGGGTTCCCCGGCGAGACCGAGGCGGAGTTTGCGGAATTGCTGGAGTTCATCCGGGCCGCGAAGTTCGAGCGGTTGGGCGTCTTTGCCTACTCGCAGGAGGACCACACGCCGGCCGGCAACATGGATGGGCAACTGCAACCGAAGCTGAAGCAGGCCCGGCGCCGCCGTGCGATGGCGGTTCAGCAACGCGTGGCGCGAGCCTATCATCAGCAACTGGTCGGGCAAACGGTGAGGGTCATCGTCGATGAACCCGGCAAGGCCCGGTCGCAGTCTGACGCCCCCGAGATCGACGGCAGCGTCAAGATTACCGGCCCTGCGCCGGTGGGTGAATTCGTCGAAGTGCGGGTGACCGCGGCCCAGGAATACGATCTGGAAGCCGTTGTTGCGGCGCGCTGATTATCCCCCGGGGTGAAGCTGCGGGATTTCCCCGGTGGGGTTGCGGTTTTCAGTCCGATTGTCCGGCACTGCCTTGCCTCCTAGTGTTCCCTGCTTGGAAGTGCGTGCGCGAGTACGGTGCTCCGCGGGTCACTCCAGCGGAAGGACAACTATGGACAAGAACAAGCCGATCATCGCGTTTTCACACTTGCGCTGGGATTTTGTGTTTCAGCGTCCGCAGCAATTGCTCACCCGTTTCGCCGCGCAACGCCGCGTCATCTTCGTGGAGGAGCCTGTGAGTGCACCTGAGCCGCGAGTTGAATGTGTCGAACGCGCCGATGGCCGGGTTCTGGTCTGGCGGTCGCACTTGCCGGGAACGCCGAACTGGGGGGACCCGCGGCTGCGGACGACGTTGCGCAGCTGGCTGGAGGAAAAGGATCTGCGCGACGCGGTGGCGTGGGTTTATACGCCGATGGCGTGGCCGTTGGTAAAGCGTTTGCCGCGGGCGGGCTTGGTTTACGATTGCATGGATGAGTTGTCGCTTTTCCTGAATGCGCCGCGCGAGTTGCTGGGACGTGAAGAGGCGTTGCTGGATGCGGCCGACGCGGTCTTCACCGGCGGACCGAGCCTTTACCGGTCGAAGAAGAGCCGGCATCGGAACGTGCATTGTTTCCCGAGCAGCGTGGACGCGAAGCATTTCGCCCTCGCCCGCAACGGCTTGATGTCACCGGCTGACCAGCGCGAGTTGGCGCGGCCGCGTCTTGGCTTTTTCGGCGTCATCGATGAACGGCTTGATACCGGCTTGGTGGCGGCCTTGGCAACGGCGCATCCCGACTGGCAGATCGTGTTGGTCGGGCCGGTCGTGAAGATCGACCCGGCAACCTTGCCGCGTCGTCCCAACCTGCATTACCTGGGGCAGAAGGAATACGCGGAGCTGCCGGCCTACCTGTCGGGCTGGGATGTTTGCCTGCTGCCATTCGCGCGCAATGACGCGACGAAGTTCATCAGCCCGACCAAGACGCTGGAGTACATGGCGGCGGAGAAACCGATTGTCAGCACACCCATCGCCGACGTCGCCGACCCGTACAGCCACATTGTCTATCTCGGTGGCACGACGGCGGAATTTGTCGAAGCCTGTGAACAGGCGTTGGCTTCCTCACAGGAGGAACGCGCCGAACGCGCGGCGCACATGCGGCGCGTGCTGGCGCGGACCTCGTGGGATTCGACCGTGAGCGCGATGGCAGAGGAGGTGGACAAGATAACAGCTCGCAAGCCGGCCGGCACGCGATCGACGCTCCGGTTGGCGACCCCGCCCTTGGTCGTGGTGGGCGCGGGACCGACCGGGTTGAGTGCGGCGTATCACCTGGGGGCGCAATCACTGCTGATCGAGCGCAACCCGACGGTCGGTGGCTGGTGCCGGTCGCTGGTGGATCGCGGGTTCACGTTCGACTTTGCCGGGCACATCATGTTCTCGAAGGAAGACTATGTGCATCAGATGTACCAGATGTTGCTGGGCGGAAATGTTCATTGGCAGGACCGCGAAGCGTGGATTTACAGCAAGGGCGTTTACACCCGGTATCCCTTCCAAGGCGCGCTGTATGGTTTGCCGCCCGAGGTCATCAAGGAATGCATCATGGGCGCCATCGAGGCGCGGTTTGGGCCGGTCAAGAAGAACGGCAACGGTTCCTGCCAGCTGAATGATTGTTGTGCCGATGGGATTGCCGAAAGCACGGCCGTGCTCGGCAAAAACGACGGCAACGGGCACGACGGGGAGCGTGCACCCGGTAACTTCGAGGAGTTCATCTACCAGGTCTGGGGAGCCGGTATCGCGAAGCATTTTGCGATTCCCTACAACCGCAAGCTTTGGGCGGTGCCGCTCAGCGAGATGGAGACGTCGTGGCTTGGTGGACGCGTCCCGTTGCCGGATTTGGAGGAGATGATCGAAGGTGCGTTGAAGCCGGTGGCGAAGCCGATGGGGCCCAATGCGCGGTTCGGTTATCCGTTGCGCGGTGGCTTCCAGGCGTTGATGAATGGTTTCCTGCCATTGCTCAAAGGTGAGTTGCGCCTGAACACCGCTGTTGTCGGCCTGGCGCCACGGGCTCGGTTGCTCAAGCTTTCGACGGGCGAAATCATCTCCTACGACAGCCTCATCAGCACCATGCCGCTGAAAACATTGGTGCGCTTGATGGGCAATGAAGCGCCGCGCGCCATTCAACAAGCCGCGGCGGGGCTGCGCCATGTCTCCGTGCGCTGCGTAAATATCGGCGTGGGCCGGGAGCGCCTGACCGAAAAGCATTGGATCTATTACCCTGAGGACA
>JBFZFE010000194.1:0-2583 GCA_041306525.1 Verrucomicrobiota bacterium
GATGGCTGGTGGGTCGGATGGATCGAGGAGGTGCCTGGGGTCAATTGCCAGGAACCCACCCATGAAGAGTTGATCGAGACCCTCCGCGTCACCTTGAAGGAGGCCCTGCAATTCAACCGGCAGGATGCCCTCGCCGCCGCTGGCGCCGGATACTCCGAGGAAAAGATTGCGGTATGAAGCGGAGCGAATTGCTGCGGCACCTCCGCTCCAAGGGATGCACGATCCTGCGCGAGGGCGCACGGCACTCCTGGTGGTGGAATCCCAAGCTGAACCAGCGTTCTGCCATCCCACGTCATACCGAGATCAAGGATGTTGTCGCAAGGAAGATTTGCAGCGACCTCGGGGTGGATTTCGTCCGTTGAGGGGCTATTGCAGGTTAAACGTGGTCTGTCCCTGAGGTATCCCCTCAAATTTTGACCAACCAGCAGTCATTCAAATAGCTGAGAGTTATGGTCGAAAGCGATCCATTGTTCGACATCGCTGATGGATTTCACCAATAGATCGAGATCATCGCTACATCGTTCTAACACCAGAAGCAATCGCCCGATAAACAGCTTTGAGTAAACACGGCGCTCGCCGTTACTCGGATAAAGTTTTCTATGCAATCCGGATCTTTCCGCTGCCGTACCCAAGAGCCAAAGCAGAAAGGCTGCAAGCGAGGCGATTAATACCAGGACACGAAGGCGACCTACGCCCTGAGAACGACTGCATTCAAGTCCCACGCCGAAATGCTGGCTTTTCATGTCACGGAAACTTGCTTCGATCTGCATTCGCCGACGATAGAGTTGTACCAGTTGTTTTGCGGATAGGTGGCCAAGCTTTGAACTGGTCGCCAATAGCCAGGGTTCTTTGGCAGCTCGTGCGTGCTGCTTACTGGCTTTCGAGCGGGAGCGTTTACCGGCCGCAGTACGCTTACTCCGTCCCTTTGGCTCATGACGCACCAGAACCAACAAGGCGGAAATCGGATTACTGCGTACCCACTCGCCGAGACCCAATAGTGTCGGCGTGGAAGTAGCCTTCTGGAACAAGGCCTTACAACTGATCCAGCACTGATCCAGATGCAGGTAATCACGTCCGCGTACACGACCGACCCACCGCCAGCCAAGGCGTTCGACTTGCTTATAGAACGGCACCTTGAAGCCTGAGTCGGCGATGATAATCGGTGACACATGCTCAGGCAGAAGCGTGGAAAGACGATCGAGAAAACGTTTTTGCACATCAGGGTTGCCCAGTAGTTTTTGTGGATGAGTCTCCTCGTAAAGCGTCAGTGATCGTCCGCCAACCGCTAAAGAAGCACGCAAAAGATGAATGGATTGATCCTTCTTGAGATCAGACCAATCTATCAGAATTGTCGGCTCACGAATCTTTGCCAGCAAGATGCTGCATAATGCACCATAAAATTTCGTGGTCTCTTGCTGAAGATTGATATTACCCAGCAAGCGGTCGGCACGCTTGATGCCATAGCGCAAGCTGGTATTGCCCATTAAACGGCGACCGATATCGGTCAATGTCAGGCGGGGGCCGGACACGCAGGCTGCAACAGCCTCGAATAAAGTTGAAAGCCGCTTGCGATGAACGCTGACTAACAACGTACCAAGGCAAAGACGCAAAACGGTAATCGCATGCATAAAATGTCACCCGGTTTTGGTTAGCTACCTAAAAATAGACACCAGAAACCAGCAAAGTACTCAAAAACTAAATGAAGAATCTACTTATATCATTGTTTCAATTGGAAAAATCATGGGGATACCTCAGGGTCTGGGCGGGGATTCGGGAAACCCTCGGCGTAGTAGTCGAGCAGACCTTTTTGGAGGAGACCCAGCGTGACCCGGATCGGCAGCGGCGCTGGGTCGCCCTGATCGACGGCAGCGAAGACCTGATCCGCCAAGTGGAGAGCCAAGCTGCCAGCCTCAACATCGAAGTCGTGATCCTTCAGGACTTCGTCCATGTCCAGGAATACCTTTGGAAAGCCGCCTATGCCTTCTATCCGGGGGAGGCGGGAACCGCCGCCCGCGAGCGCTGGATCATCGAGCGCCAGCGCCAACTCCTGCGCGGCAAGGCTCAGGATGTCGCCACCGGATTGCGCCGCGCCGCGACCCGCATGGGACTGAGTGACAAGGAGGCGGAGCCGGTGCACAAGGCGGCCGACTACATCGAAAAGAACCAGGCTCGGATGCGCTACGACCTGGCCTTGGAGCAGGGGTTGCCGATCGCCACCGGGGTGATCGAGGGGGCCTGTCGGCACTTGGTCAAGGATCGCATGGACCTCACCGGCGCTCGCTGGCGACTGGACGATGCCGAGGCGATCCTGCGGCTGCGGGCGCTGAAGGTCAGCGGGGATTTGGAGCGTTACCTCCGGTTCCACTTCGCACGGGAGCAGCAACGCAACTACCAGGGGGCGCCGGTCACCGGCACGCTGGCCATGGCAGCCTGATGAGCGTCGTCAAAAAAGAGCCGCACCCAATCCAGTCTGTCGCCAGTGTTTTGGCGCGGTTGAGCTTGTAGTAGCCGATCCGCATCAGCCATAGACGTGCGCTGTACCAACTGGGTATGGCAAACGGTATATCCAGAACATCCAACACC
>JBFZFE010000195.1:0-3196 GCA_041306525.1 Verrucomicrobiota bacterium
CCCGCCGTGGCCAGCGTCATCCGCCCCGCCGGCAGCGGACGTTGCCGGGTGCGTTCCATCTTGGCATCGAGCTGGCGTTCTTGAATCTGGTTCAAGGCCGCCGCGCCACAGCCGAGCAGGAACGTGCCGCTCAACACCGCCACCATGCGCCAGCCGGGAGTCGGCGTGGCCAGCAGGCAACCCGCCGCCGCTGAAAACACGTTCAGCAGCGCGATGCGCCAGCGGGTAAGTTGCGCGAGATCGTTCATTGCAGGGTCTTCATGTACTCGATCAAGGCGGTGACTTCGGCCTCGGTCAACGGAACAGGCGCCATCAGGTTGCTGTAGCCCTTGACCAACTCGACATGCGGCTCCAGCAGCGACCGCCGCAAATAGGCGTCATCGACGGTGACTTCCTTCTCCTGATTGTTGACCACGACGATCTGTTTGCTGCCGTAAAGCTTGGCGAGGCCGGGACCGACCAGGCGCGATTCATCGAGCTTGTGACAGCTCAGACAGGCTTTGGTCTGCATCAGCTTGGCGCCTTCATCGATGACGGGCGAAAACTGGGCCAGCACCGCACGGTTGGTGTCGGCATCGCCGCCCACCGGCTGGTCGTACCATTTCTGGAAATCTTCGGGGGAGAGGACTTCGACTTTCGTGATCATGTAGGCGTGTTGGACGCCGCAAAATTCGGCGCAGAACACGTCGGCCACGCCAATGCCTTGGGGCTTGAACCAGAGATAGGTCTCTTTGCCCGGCAGGACGTCTTCCTTCACGCGGAAGGCGGGGATGTAGAAACTGTGCAGGACATCGACGGACTTGAGCAGGAGTTTGACTGATTTGTCCTTGGGGACGATGAGGTTGGTTGTTTTCCTGCCGTTGTCGTACTCGAAGGTCCATTTCCACATCGCGCCGGTGACGTTGATCACCATGGCGTCGGCGGGAACACGGCGTAGTTCGAGAAACCCTTTGTAGCCGTACCAGAACATCGCCAGCACGATGAAGGTCGGGATGACCGTCCAGACGATTTCGAGCAGGTGATTGTCGGGAACATGGGTCGGGTTCGGGTTGCGCTTGTGGTGGTAACGGAAGGCAAACCAAACCATCGCGCCGGTCACCCCGATCAACATCACCACCGAGATGGCGATGATGAACCAGAACGAGAAATCAACGGCGGCGGTTGTGTTGGCGGTTATCTGGTTCAATGTGTCACCTCACCGAAACAGCGTATCCACAAACGTCAGCACCAGGGAGACGGCCAACGTGAAAAGCGCCACGCCCAGCATGATCAGGAAGATCCGATCCTCGTAACGCAGGTTCATGAAATAGAGCAGCACAAGCGCGCCCTTGACCGTCGCAATGACAATGGCCGCGGCAATGCTGAACGCGCCAAAATGCATGCTGGCGGTGACAATCGTCAGCGCCGTCAAAACCAACAGCGCCACCCACACCATCACGTAGGTGCTCAGCGACACCATGTGGTGCTTCGGCGTGGCATGTTCGGAGGTGTTGCTCATGAGATCAGGTAAAACAGCGGGAACAGGAAGATCCAGATCACGTCCACCAAATGCCAGTACAACCCGGCATTCTCCAGCCGGTCGATGCGACGTTGATCATGGACCGGATGTTCGCGGTAGCGGATTTCGAGCGACTCGGCATCCTTGAGCAACTCCGGCCCGAGTTGCGAGCGGATGCTTTCGGGCAGCTGGGTCAGCCCAACCGCCTGCCGGCTGGGTGCTTTGACGACAAAAATCATGACGCCCAGCACGATCAACCCGGCAATCACGTGCAACCCGTGCAAGCCGGTCATTCCATAGTAAAGCGCGTAGAAGATGTTCTCACCGTGCGTATGGTCCACCAACTTCTCCGAGGCGGGGAACAAGCCGGCATGAACCTTGTGCGACCATTCAAAGTACTTGTTCACCAGGAACAGCAGCCCCATCGCGATGGTCGCGATCAGGAACCAGATGCTGGCCTTGCGTTTGCGTCGTTGCAGCATGCCGATGGCCAGCACCATCGTCAGGCTGCTGGTCAACAGGATCAACGTGTTCACCGCGCCCACACCGGCACTGAGATGCTTGGCGGCGTAATGAAAGTCTGCCGGGTACATCTGCCGGTAAACCGCGTACAACAGGAACAAGCCGCCAAACAACAGCAACTCCGTGAACAGGAACAGCCACATCCCAATCCGGGAGCCCTGCGAATCATAGTGCGACTGGGTGACGGTGGCCGTCGCGGCGGCGCTCATGCGCGCTGCCCTTTCTGATGTGCTTCATACGGCCCGGCGGTGACGGTCGGGATTTCGTGGAAATTCTCCAAGGGCGGCGGCGAAGGTGTTTGCCATTCCAAGGTGGTTCCTCCCCAAGGATTTGCCACTGTCGGCGTTCCGTGCTTGGCCGCCCGGATAAACGCCCAGATGAACATGAACAATCCCGCCGCCAAGAGGAACGACGCCACAGTTGCAACAACATGCAGCGGTTGATATTGCGGCAAATAATCATAGTAGCGCCGCGGCATGCCGAGCCAGCCAAGGATCATCATGGTGAAATACAAACCGTTGAACCCGATGAAGATGTGCGCCCAAGCCACAGTGATGGTCCGCTTGTTGTACATCTTGCCGGTCATCTTCGGGTACCAGTACAACAGCGCGGCAAACAGGCCCATGCCCGTCCCGCCCAGCATGGTGTAATGGAAATGGCCAACGATGAAGTACGTGTCATGGATGTGCGTGTCCGCCGCCAACGCGCCGTTCACCAAGCCGGTCAGTCCGCCAATGGCGAACAGGAAGATGAAAGTCATCGCGAACAACATCGGCGGCTCCAGTCGAATCGAGCCTTTGTACATCGTCGCGAGCCAGTTGAAGACCTTGATGCCGCTCGGGAGCGCGACGAGGAATGTGAGCAAGGAAAAGATGATGCGCGCCGTGTCGCTCATGCCGCTGACGAACATGTGATGCGCCCAGACCAGGTAACCGACCAAGGCGATGGCCAAGCTGGATAACACGATGGCCTTGTACCCGAAGATGTTACGGCGACAAAACGTCGGCAGGATCTCCGAGATCACTCCCATGGCCGGCAGGATCATGATGTAGACAGCCGGGTGCGAGTAGATCCAAAACAGATGTTGAAACAGAATCGGGTCGCCGCCGCGTGACGGATCGAACAACCCAAGGTTGAACACCCGCTCCGCGATCACCAACAGCAGCGTGATGCCGA
>JBFZFE010000196.1:0-2636 GCA_041306525.1 Verrucomicrobiota bacterium
GCTTGCCGAAGCTCGAGAGCATGAAGCTCAAGGGCGACGAAGCCATCGGTGCGGCCATCGTCCGTCGCGCCATCGAAGAGCCGTTGCGCCAACTGGCAGCCAATGCCGGCGAGGAAGGCTCGCTCGTGGTCAAGGAAGTCGCCGCCCGCAAGGGTTGGGAAGGCTTCGACTGCGACAAGATGGAATTCGTGGACATGGGCAAGGCCGGCATCATCGACCCCACGAAGGTCACCCGGTCGGCGCTCCAGAATGCCTCCAGCATCGCGGGGCTGCTCCTGACCACCGAATGCTGCGTCACCGAAGTGCCGGAGAAGGACAAGCCGGCAGCCGGTGGCCCTCCGGGCGGCGGCATGGGCGGTATGGGCGGCATGGACTACTAAGCCGCTGTTAAACTCGGGTTGCCGGGGTGGGCCTCCTGCTCGCCCCGGCAACTTTCTCTTGCGTTTGTTTCGGAAACAAGGACAATCACCCCCGCGTCATGATCAACCCCAGACTTTTGGAGCAAGCTCAACAAAAAGTTCCCAACACGGAACTTCTCATCAACATCATCACCCGCCGCGTGCGCCAACTCGCCCAAGGTCACCGGCCGCTCGTTCAGCCCGAACCCCGCATGGAGTTCGCCGACATCGCCTTGAAGGAAATTGTCGACGGCAAGCTCAGCTGGGAAGTGGATGAAACCCCCGTCCCCGAGATTGTTGAGGACCCGGCTGACACAAAGCTGTAGCCTTCGTTGAACAGGCCCGCCGCCTGTTTGCCCTTATCTTTCGCCGCGCGTCGCCAGTCGCGCATCGAATCCTTGTCGCTCGTCACAGCCGCGCCTATACTGCTTCGCGATGCCGCCGACCATTCTCAATCACAAGGCCCGCCGCGATTACTTCATCGACGAAACGTACGAGGCCGGTATCGAGTTGAAAGGTCCCGAGGTCAAAAGCCTGCGGGCCGGTCGCGCCGCCATTGACGACGCGTTCGGACGTTTGGAGCGCGGCGACATCTGGCTCTACAACTGCCACATCGCCCCGTTCGAGCAGGCCAACCGCTGGAACGTCGAGCCGCTCCGTCCGCGCCGCCTCCTGTTGCACAAGAAAGAGATTGATCGCATCGCCGGTCAACTCGCCGTCAAAGGCATGGCGCTGTTGCCGCTGAAGATCTATTTCACCAAGAGCTACGCCAAAGTCCTGCTCGGCATCGGCAAAGGCAAAGCCCTCTACGACAAACGCGAGGACCTCAAACGCAAGACCCACGACCGCGAAGTCCAACGCGCGGTCGCTGACGCCCGCCGCAAATGAGCCGTCCGCTCATCGCCCTGTTCGTCTTGGCCGCACTTCTCATCGGCTATGGCACCGGCCATTTCGTGGGCTCCCGCCCAGTGGCGTCCAAGCCACCGGCCGTCCATTCCATCGCCAAGACTCCGCGTCCGACTGCCGGCGCGGTCACGCAGACCAAGGAAGCGGAGCCGCCGAAAGTCACCACGCTGGCTGCGCTGCGCGAGGCTTTGCAGAATGCGAAGGAGCCATACGAGTTGGCCGGTGAAATCAAGCTGGCCGGTGGCACCAACGATTTCGCTGCTGCCCTGCGTCTCTGCGAGGAGGCCGACAACGCCAATGGCGTGCTGGCGATTGCCGAGATTTGCGGGGAATGGGCCAAAACCGACCCACAAGCCGCCATCGCCTATTCCAGCACGATTGCGAATCAAGTGACCCGCCGCAACGCGATGCTCGCCGTCATTGGACAGTGGGTGGACCAGGATTTTGCTGCCGCCGCTGCCTATGTAAAGCAACTCCCCCCGGGCGCTCTCCGCAATCAAGCCAGCCAGGAACTTCCCGGCAAGCTCGCCGAGTCCGACCCGCGCGCGGCGCTCAGCCTGATTGCCGAGCTTCGCCCGACCGGCTACAGCCGCGAGAGCATGTTTCAATCCGTGTTTTCAGCGTGGAGCCAGCATTCACCAGCGGAAGCGGCCAGCGCCGCGATGCAACTGGGCAGTGCGCACGACGCCCGCAGCGCCCTGACTGCCGCGCTCGACAGTTGGGCGGAGCAGGACCTGCAACGCGCGCGCCAGTGGGTGGAGGCACTTCCCGAAAGCCTGTTGCGCAACCAAGCGTATGGCCGTGTGGTGGAGGAACTCGCCACGAGTGACCCGGCCGCGGCGGCGCAGTTGGCCGCCAAGATGACACCGGGACAACTCCAGTACTCGGCCATGTCCAGCATTGCCATGCACTGGGCAGGGACTGATCTGCAAGCCGCCCTGGCGTGGGTCCAACAGTTACCGGCAGGCCGCGGCCATCGCCAAGCACAGGAGGCGCTGATGAACGGACTTGTTCAAAGCGACCCGGAAACGGCCGCCGCCGTGTTGGCCAACGTTGGCAGCCAGAACGAATACCTCGCGTACCAAGTGGCTTCCACGTGGGCGGGTGTGGATCTGGCCAAAGCCACGCAATGGGCCCTGCAATTGCCGGCCGGAATGGGGCGTCGCCTG
The DNA here is from genome assembly GCA_041306525.1 of Verrucomicrobiota bacterium. Classification (GTDB taxonomy): domain Bacteria; phylum Verrucomicrobiota; class Verrucomicrobiia; order Palsa-1439; family Palsa-1439; genus JBFZFE01. The sequence continues at coordinate 2,474 of JBFZFE010000196.1, forward strand.
GCGCTGAACGGCGTTTGTGATCCGATGGTGCAGGCCGACCCGCAACAGGCTTTGCAGTTCGTGTTGGGCCTCCACGAAGAGGATGGCCGCAGTGAACTGCTCGGGAGCGTGATCTCGTCGTGGGCCGAGCAGGACCCGCAAGGGGCGCGCGGTTGGACGTTGA
>JBFZFE010000197.1:0-3052 GCA_041306525.1 Verrucomicrobiota bacterium
CATTTTGACCGTCTGGTCGAAAGAGGCGGCGTGAAGCGGACGTTGGGACGCACCGGTTGGGATGCCAGTGACATCGTCGCCAAGATCATCTTCTGGGCGGTGTTGCTCTTCTCAGCGCAACTGGCGTTTGGTGTTTTCGGTCCCAACCCCATCAGTGACTTGTTGACCCGGGTAATTGCCTTCTTACCGGCCTTGCTGGTGGCTGGTTTGATTCTGGTAGTAGCCGCAGCGATTGCCGCCGGGGTGAAGGAGATTCTTGGAGCGGCCTTGAGTGGCGTCAGCTACGGCCAATGGCTGGCGCGGGGGGCGAGTGTCGGTGTTCTGCTGCTCGGGCTCTTTGCGGCACTGAGCCATCTCCAAATCGCCCCTGCCATCGTCAATGGGCTGTTCTACGCCATCTTGGCCATCGTCGCGGGCTCCGCCATCGTGGCCATTGGCGGCGGGGGGATACAGCCAATGCGCAACGTCTGGGAACGGACGATTACCCGCGTCAGTGAGGAAGCGCCGCGGTTGCGGGGAGAAGCAGAAGAGGCGGCAGCAAAGGCCAAGAAGCGGGCGGAAGAATTGCAGCGGCAGGGCGAAGATGAATTTCGCCGCGCAGCATGACAGATCAGGGTCGTATTTAATTGAAAAAGAGCTGCTTGCAACGGGAATATCAGTTCCCGTTGCAGGCTTCTTTACCGGGTAAGCTTGTCAGGCTGATTGCTTCTGGTAAAGTGCCGCCGTGCTGGCAAACGATATTTTATTGCACACGGAAGGTTTGGTGAAGATTTACGGCGGTCGCCGCGTTGTGAATGGCGTTGATATCAACGTCAAACGCGGTGAAGTCGTTGGTCTGCTTGGGCCCAACGGCGCCGGCAAGACCACCACTTTTTACATGACCATCGGCCTGGTGCGTCCGCATGCCGGCAAAGTGTTTTTCGATGGCGGCGAAGTGACGCATATGCCGATGCATCAACGAGCTCGGCGCGGCATGGGTTATCTGGCCCAGGAGCCGAGCGTGTTCCGCAAGCTGACAGTCGAAGAGAACATCATGGGCGTTTTAGAGACGCTGCCGTTAAGTGCCGCGGAGCGCAAGATTCGGCTGGATTATTTGTTGGAGGAATTGGATATTGCCGCCCTGCGAAAGAGCAAAGCGTACACCCTCAGCGGCGGAGAACGCAGACGCTTGGAAATTACCCGGGCACTCGTCACCTCCCCCAAGTTGGTGTTGCTCGATGAACCTTTCAGCGGGGTGGATCCGATTGCGGTTTACGAGGTGCAGCAGATCATTGCTGAGCTGAAGAACAAGGGGCTCGGCATCCTTGTTACCGACCACAACGTTCGGGAAACCCTGTCGATTGTGGACCGGGCTTACCTCATTTGCGAAGGTCGCGTCGAGCGTGAAGGGACGAGCGACTTTTTAATCAACGATCCCAAGAGCCGCGAGCTGTACCTCGGCCCGCGGTTCAGCATGTAAAGGAGAACAAGATGATGGACACAGTAGTCACCGGCCGACATTTGAGCATCACCCCGCCAATTCGCGAATACGCGCAGCGGAAGCTTTCCCAGATCGGGATTGATTTTCCGCGCATTCACGATGCCCATTTCATTTTGGAGGTGGAGAAGTTCCGCCACATTGCCGAGTTGGTCCTGCATTGCGGCAATCACATCACCATCGAGGCGCGGGATGTCCATGAAGACCTGTACGCCGCCATCGACAAGGTGGTCGACAAAGCCGAACGGCAGATCCGCAAGTACAAGACCCGGATGCAGAACCATCGCCCACGACGGGCGGCGTTGCGTCATATCGACGAACAGGTGCTGGTCCATGATCTGCATGAAGAACAAGGCAAATCCGAGCACGTGCGCACCGAGCAGTACCCGGTCAAGCCGATGTTCGTGGACGAAGCGCTCCTGCAACTGGAGCTGGCTGACGGGCGCCACTTTGTGGTGTTCCACAATGCTGATACCGAAAAGCTCAATGTTCTCTATCGGCGTCGCGATGGACAATTCGGCTTGATTGAACCTGTCAAAGCATGAGCGAACCCCTCCCCCAACCAATCGTCAGCGTGGAGCGGTTCTATCTCAACCACGCCGAACGACTGCAACTCAGCCTCGTGGCCGGTGGCGCCGGCTTGGGGCGAAAGTTGGAGGAGGGTTCTGTGCATCGGCCGGGACTCGGGCTGGCTGGGTTCTTCGAGTACTTTGCCAACAAACGCGTCCAAGTCATCGGCGGCGCGGAACAGCGTTACCTCAAGCACCTTGGCCCGACCGAAGGTGCCAAACGCATTGCCGCGCTGCTGAACGAGAAAATCCCCTGCCTGGTGTTCACGCGGAACCTGAACCCGCCAGCGTACATCCGGGAAGCTTGCGACAAGGCGAACGTGCCGCTGTTTCGCAGCAAGATGCTGACCCTGCGATTTCTCAACGCGGCAACCATCACGCTCGAATTCGAGTTCGCCCCGCAAGTCAGCGAGCATGGCTCGATGATGGATATCCTCGGCATCGGCGTCCTTGTTCGGGGCGAGAGCGGCGTCGGCAAGAGCGAAAGCGTCCTGGCGTTGCTGGAGCGCGGTTATTCTTTGGTCAGTGATGACCAGGACCTGGATGAACCCTACCCAGGGGGCGATATGCCAATCAAACTGGTGGTACATGCCCCAGAGTTCTGGGATCGCTTCCTGGTTGACCTGTGCGCCCTGGATGAACGCCAACGGACAGGTTCGCGCCAACTCATGCAGAAAACAATCGATCTGACGCGCGCCATGGCGCGGCACTTTCAGGGGACGCCGAAGGTGATCATTCATCCCGGCGGGATGAGCCTGGATCACCCAATTGCCGATCGCCAGGCTTTATACGATAACCTGCGTCGCTCGGTTGAGGAACTGGATTTTGCCGGCGTCGAGTTGCTGCTCGAAAACCTGCCGCCACACCCCTGGTACTTTGGCGGTCAGTGGCTGACCAACGCCTTCATGGACGCCTATGAAATCCGCGATTTCATCACTGCCATGGGGCTGAATATGTGCTTCGATACATCCCATAGCAAGCTATACTGTAACTGGGCGCATATAGA
>JBFZFE010000198.1:0-3942 GCA_041306525.1 Verrucomicrobiota bacterium
GCGCGGTGCAATCACGGAGTTGGCGCGGTTCAGGTCAGCGCCAGGTTGTCGATGTAACGTTCCTCGAAGGCGGGATCGAGATTCAGTTCAATGATCGTGATGCGCTGGGCGACCCGGGCGATTTCGTCGAGCGCGCCGCAGTCAAGCATCGCCAGGTACGCGCCGGCCAGGCTGGTGTTGCCGACGACCTCGACCTGACCGGGCACGAACCCGGGCAGCAGACCGCAGTCGATGGCATTGGCGATGTTGAGGTGCATGCCGAACCCGCCGGCCATGTACACCTTCTTGATCTCCGCGGGCTTGAGCCCCGCGCGCGCAAGCAATGTCTCAATGCCAGCCCCGATCGCGGCCTTGCTTTGCAGCAGATGGGCGGTGTCGGTCTCCGAGATCAACACATCCTTGCCACCGAGCCCGACGCCGAGCCGCAACGAACCGTTGAGCCCGTCAATCTCGAATCGCCCGGTCGATGTGAGCAGACCGGCACGGCGACCTTCCGCGAGGAAATCAACGTAGGCCGAGCCGCAGACGCCAATCGGCGGACCGCCGCCGATGATGTCGACAATCGGCCGGGCGTTCTGGTCGAAATGGATTTTCTGGATCGCGCCGTCACCGGCACGAATGCCGTTGGTCAGGCCGGCCCCTTCAAAGGCCGGGCCCGCCGCCGTGGCGCAGCCGAGCATCTGGTTGCCGGCCTTGAGGACGATCTCGCCGTTGGTGCCGACGTCCACCAGCAAACTCGGGCCATCATCGTAAGCCAGCCCGCTGGCGAACACGCCCGCCGTGATGTCGGCGCCAATGTACGACGCAGCGCTCGGCAACAGGTGGACACTGGCCCGGCCAAAAGCCGGCAAGGTGATGGCGCGATGTTCGAGAAACGCGGGCACGAACGGGTAAACGCCCATGCCGGACGGATCGACGCCCGCGAACAGGTGCAGCATCGTGGTGTTGGCGGCGACGCTGAGACAGACCAGGTCGGCCGGCTGCGCGCCCGCCTTGTGCAGACACTCGGCAATCAGCGGCGCCAATGTCTGCTTCACAATCGCGTCCTGCAACTGGGCGATGTTCGCCTTGTCGGTCGCGCACAGGCCGATGCGGGTGGCCACATCGTCGCCCAGATGCATTTGTTTGTTGAAATCAGCGGCGCGCGCGACGATGCGACCGTCATCGAGCGAGGTGAGCATGACGGCGACGGTCGTGGTGCCGATGTCCACGGCGGCTCCGTACGCGTGGCGTGGCGCTGCTTCGCGCAAACCGGTCACCAGCCAGTGGTCATCCCGGTATTCGAGTGTCGCATGCCCCGTGGCGCCGGCAGTCAGGCCTTCGGCGTGGCGGACCGCGCGCCGCTTGTTGACCGGCAGCGGGACCGTTTGCCAGATCGGGTCGTGGGCCCGCGGGACACGTGTCTTGAATTCGCTGACAACCTGCGCCTTGTGCGCGAGCAACGAACGCGGCGGAATCCGAATCACGAGGTCGCTGTCCATCGCCACGGCGTACTCGCAACCGCGCAACCTGACCGGCTCCCCGCCGGCAGGCACATTGACGGCTTGGCCGGTTTGGAGGCGGACGAGTTTGCCCTGCACCAGTTCGACGATGCAGCCGTCGCACAGGCCGCGCTGGCCGCAACGGATGTTCAACGGCAGATGTTCGCGCCGCAAGATGTCGGTGAGGCGCGGTTCGCGGCCGGGACCGACAACGATGGTTTGCTGGCCTTTCGGCGACTCAACTTTCAGCCGCATGCCCGGTGCCCTGTGGTGGGGTTTTCTCGATGACGCGTTGGTCGGCGGTCATGCGAAACGTCTCGCCGGGCGCGAGGACGAGGAAGCGCTCCTCATCCCAAGGTCCCGCAAGCAAGGCGCGCAGAAGGGCGGGATCGCCCTGCTGGTGGTCGCAGTTCCAGCCGAGCCACGCCGCGCATTGCTTGGTGAAGGCCAGGTCCTGATCGGTCGTGCCAACCCCGAGATGCACGTAGGCGGCATTGTCGTAGGTGGTGAACCAGTGTTGCTCGCTCTCCATCAGGAACTGCGCGTTCTCCTCGCCGTATTTCTCCATGTACTGGCGCAGCAACTTGTCGTAGCGCTCCTTGCCGGGCATCAACGAATGCCGGTTCCAGCCGGGGCTGTACCAGTACGTCCCCGGCTTCTTGGCGACGTAGTCCGCGTAACGTTCCTTGCTGCCAAGCAGGTGCGTGATGCAGTCGTGCGCCCGCGCGATCACCAGCTGGCAACGCTTCGTCCGCACACCCTCCGTGCCGCGACTGCACAAGCCGTAACCAAGCACGATCGCCTCGGCGTCGGTTTCGACCTCGATGCGGTCAATCGCGATTTGCAGTTCGCGCCGCAGCTTGTCGGGTTCGTTGTGGAGCCCTTGTTCGAGAATTTCGAGGCGGACAACATGCCGCAACCCGCGCGCGTAATGTGCCACCTCCGTTTCCAGCACGGCGCACGCAATCACCGCCACCCGCGGTACAGAATGTGAAATCTCTCCCGTCATCGAACGCGCGCTACTTTAACCAACAGGGCGATGAAAGCAAGCACGCCGCCGGTATCGCATTTGCCGCGACACAGTGCTATCACGAGGACCGTGAAGCCGCTGACCAAAACACAGGACGCCTACGGCCACGCCATGCTCGATGCCTGGCGCGGTGACGCGGGACGCGTCGTGATCGAACGCTCAGATGGTTACATCGACACCGACGTGGCCGTTGAGCATTACCTTGCCGGCCTGGCGAACTGGTCGCCGCCCGAACGCGCAGCGTTGCGTTGGGCGCGCGGCCGGGTGCTCGATGTCGGGTGCGGAGCCGGTCGGGTCGCACTGGAGTTGCAGCAGCGCGGCTGCGCGGTCGTTGGCATTGATAATTCGCGGCTCGCGATTCAGGTTTGCCGGGAACGTGGCGTGAAAGACGCGCGCGCAATGGCATTGGCCGACGTGGACGACAAACTCGGCGCGTTCGACACGGTGATGATGTACGGCAACAATTTCGGCCTGTTCGGCAGCGCGAACGGGACGAAACGGCTGCTGAAACGACTTCACCGGCTGACCTTACCGGGTGCGCGGCTGCTGGCGGCGTCAGTTGATCCGTATCAGACGAAGAACCCGGATCATCTCGCGTACCACCGTCAGAATCGCCGGCAGGGCAGGATGGCGGGGCAGTTGCGGTTTCGGATCCGGTACCGGCGCTGGTGCGGGCCGTGGATGGATTATCTATTGGTGGCGCGCACCGAGATGCAGCGGCTGGTTGAGGAGACCGGCTGGCGCGCCGTGCGTTTCTGCAATTGGGAAGGACCAACATACGTCGCCATTTTGGCGAGAGAGGACAAAGCATGAACCAGTTGATCGAGAAGTTGACGGCCCGCGGCGCGGTGGTGACCGATGGCGCGTGGGGAACGCAGTTGCAGGCGCGCGGATTGACGGTGGGCCAGTGCCCCGACGCCTGGAACCTGACGCATGCCGACAAAGTCGAGGAAGTCGCGCGCGCCTACGTCACCGCCGGCAGCCAGGTGATTTTGACCAACACCTTTGGCGCGAACCGGATTCGGCTCGCCGAGTACGGGCTTGCCGACAAGGTCGCCGAGATCAACCGCGTCGGCGCGGAGATTTCAAAGCGCGCCGCGGCCGGTAAGGCATTGGTATTCGCGTCGGTTGGGCCGACCGGCAAGATGCTCTGTGCCGGGGAGATCACCGAGGAAGAATGCGCCGAGCTGTACGCCGAACAGGCGCAAGCGTTGAAGGCGGGCGGCGCGGACGCCATCGTCGTCGAGACCATGGCCGAGCTGGAGGAAGCCAAGATCGCCTTGGTGGCGGCGAAGGCGACCGGGTTGCCGGTCGTGGCCTGCATGGTGTTCGATACCGGCGGACGCACGATGATGGGCACGTCGCCCGAACAAGCGGCGCAGGAACTCGGCGCAGCCGGTGCGGATGTGATCGGCTCCAATTGCGGCAACG
>JBFZFE010000199.1:0-2636 GCA_041306525.1 Verrucomicrobiota bacterium
ATGCGGCGCGTGGAAGAGGCGCAGGCGAAGCTGGAGCGCGCCCAGAAGCAGTTGAAGGCGACGCAGAAGGAAATGGACGAGTACACCTACGTGATCAGCCACGACTTGAAGGAGCCCTTGCGCGGGATCGAGGCGTTCAGCAAATTCCTGGCGGATGGGTACCGGGACAAGCTCGATGATGACGGCCGGCATCACGTCGATGTGATCCGCAATTCCGCCTTGCGCATGCAACGGTTGATCAATGACCTGCTCAAGTTCTCGCGACTGTCTCAACAGAAGAACCCGATGGAAGCGGTCGGCTTGAATTCAATGCTGATGCACGTGCGCGTGAACCTGCAGTACGCCCTCGATTCCAAGAAAGTTGACCTGCGCGTCAACAAGCTGCCGACCATCGTCTGTGATGCGACCGCCATGACCGAGGTCTTTCACAACCTCATTTCCAACGCGATCAAGTACAACAACAAACCCCATCCCACCATCGAGATCAGCTGCCAGGAGCTGAACAACCCCGATACCGGGGCCGCAGAACATGTGTTCGCGGTCGCCGACAACGGCATGGGCATCAAGAAGGAATACTTCGATAAAATCTTCCAGATCTTCCAGCGTCTGGAGCGCGACGAAAACAGCGAAGGCACCGGCATCGGCCTGACCATTGTGCGCCGGGTCGTCGAGTGGCACGGTGGCCGCATCTGGCTGGAGAGTGAAGAGAACAAGGGGACGACCTTTTTCTTCACGCTGCCCAAACGTGAATTGACCAAATCCGGGACGATCGTGGATCAACCCATTCCCCCCCTGAAGGGAGATATACCGCTTGCGACGACCGTTTGACATTCTACTGGTGGAAGACAACCCGGCGGACGTGGAGATCAATCTGGAAGCGTTTCGGCGCAGCCAGAAAGGCAACCGCATTTATGTCTGCCGCGACGGCGAGGAGGCGCTCGAGTTCGTGTTTCAACGCGGCCGGTACGCCAAACCCGGCGCCGCCCCGCGCCCTGACCTGGTGTTGCTCGACCTGAACCTCCCGAAGAAAAACGGGCTCGAGGTCCTCGTCCAGATCAAGACCAACGACGCGCTGCGCGACATTCCCGTGATCATCCTCACCACATCAGATCGCGACGAAGACGTGCGGCGCTGTTATCTGCACGGCGCCAACAATTACCTGACCAAGCCGGTGCAGTTTGATGAATGCGTCAAACTCGTGGCCCAGATCCAGCAATACTGGCTGGAGTGCTCGCGTTTGCCGCCCCGTTAAGGATCATCCATGGCTGCTGAGCTGATTCCCATGCTGATTGTCGAGGACAACCCGGTGTACGCCGAGATCCTGCGCCGTCTGTTGCCGACCCTCGGCACCGACCTGAAGTTCGACGTCAAGTGCGTCGACAGCGCCGAGAAAGCGATGGAGGAACTGGGGCGCGGGCACTTCGAACTGGTGTTGCTCGACTACAAATTACCGGGAGCTGACGGTCTCACCGTGCTCGCGCACATCCGCTCCCAGCCCGTGGTGCATCAACCCGCCGTCATCATGTTGACCGGCATCGGCCGGGAGGAAATCGCCGTGGCCGCCATGAAGAACGGGGCCAAAGATTACCTTTCCAAGGACCATCTTGATGTCCCGTCGCTTTTGCGCGCCATCACCAGCGCCTTGGAACGCAAACACGCCGAGGAAGCCCTCGCCGCCGAACGGGCGCTCATCCGTGCGCTGCTCGATTCCGCGCCCGACTGCATCTATTTCAAGGACCGGTACGCCCGGTTCACCCGCATCAGCCGGTCACTCGCCCAAGTCCTGCGCCTGCCGTCCCCCGAACAGGCCATCGGCCGAACCGACCGGGATTTTCTGCCCGCCGACTATGTGGTCGCCGCGGCTGCCGACGAACAGCGAATCCTGGCCAGCGGCCAGCCGCTCATCGGTCGCGAAGAACATCTCGTCAATGAAGGGGGCGAACGTTGGTTCTCCTCCACCAAGGCCCCGCTCATGGACCGGTTTGGCAACATCACCGGCATCGTCGGCATCAGCCGCGACATCACCGAGCAGAAGAAACTCGCTGACGAACTGCGCGAACGAAATGCCCAGCTCGCCGCCGACATCGAACTCGCCCGCGAAGTCCAGGAAGCGTTCCTGCCCCAAAGCTATCCCTGTTTTCCGCATGACGCCGCGCCGGCGCAGAGCGCCATCCAGTTCTATCATCGTTACCTGCCCACCATCGCCTTGGGGGGCGATTTCTTCGATGTCCTCCCGATCTCCGACACGCAGGCCGGTGTCTTCATCTGCGACGTCATGGGCCACGGCGTGCGCGCCGCGCTGGTCACCGCGCTGCTGCGCGGGTTGGTCGAGGAACTGCGCTTCTGGGCCACCGATCCCGGTCAGTTTCTGACCGCCGTCAACCGCGGTCTCGTCCAGATTCTGCGGCAAACCAAGATGCCAATGTTCGCCACGGCGTTCTATCTGGTCATCGACATCAGCCGCGGTGAGATTCGTTACTCCAACGCCGGGCATCCCAGCCCGCTGTGTGTCCGTCGCTCGGCCGGCACGGTTGACGCCCTTGATTTCACGGATACCCGACCGGGGCCGGCGTTGGGTGTGTTTGACGATTCGGTCTTCCCCCTGGCCCGCCGCCAGATCAGCGCCAAGGACGCGA
>JBFZFE010000200.1:0-4356 GCA_041306525.1 Verrucomicrobiota bacterium
GGATTGGTGACATGGAACGAGTAACGCCCCAGGCATTGATCGAGATGAAACGGCGCGGTGAAAAGATCGCGACGTTGACGGCGTATGATTTTGCCACGGCCCAGATGCTGGATGCGGCCGGCATCCCGTTGCTGTTGGTCGGCGACTCGCTCGGGATGGTGGTGCTGGGTCACGAGAACACCCGGCGGGTGACGATGACCGACATGCTCCATCACGTCAAAGCTGTGGCGCGGGCGAAGCCAAGGGCGTTGGTGATCGCGGACATGCCGTTTCGCAGTTACCGGACGGTGACCGATGCGTTGCGCAACGCCAACCGCTTCCTCCAGGCCGGGGCCGACGGGGTGAAACTGGAGGGCGGCGAGCCAGTGCTGGAGCAGATCAAGGCGCTCCGGGCGGCGGCGGTGCCGGTCATGGGCCATATCGGGTTGCTGCCGCAGAGCGTGACGAACAAAGCCGGCTACAAAATCCAGGGACGTACCCCCGGCAGCGCGGAGCAGTTGTTGCGCGACGCGGCGTTGCTGGAAGCGGCGGGCGTGTTCGCCATCGTCGTGGAATGCACCGTGGCCGAAGTTGCCCGGCAGATCACCGCGGCGGTGTCGGTGCCGACGATTGGCATCGGGGCGGGACCGGCCTGCGATGGGCAGATCCTGGTGGTCAACGACATGCTCGGGCTGTTCACGGAGTTCGTGCCGAAACACGTCAAGCAGTACGCGCAACTCTCCGCGGAGATGAAGCGGGCGTTCGCGCAGTACAAGCGAGAAGTGGCCGACGGATCATTTCCGGGGCGTGAGCACGCTTTTGATTAGCTCGAATCCCGCCCACGCCAGCCCCCCGAGCAGCAGCACGGCCAGCAGGATGCCACCGGCCAGCAGCAACAGGCGCTCGAACTGTTTGCGCATCCAGCACAGATCCATGAACACCCGCCAAGCTTCGGTGAAGTTCTCGTCATGGCGCAGGAGATGGCGTTCCTCCTCGCTGAGCATCTCGGCCAGCATCTTGGCGTAGGCGTCGCGCGAGCCAAACCAGACGCGTTCACTGACGGCCAGCGTCAACGGGTCATACCCGCGCAGGCGCATCTCGGCGCGGCGTTCGCGGGCGAATTGCGGGTAGCGTTCTTGCAGACGGATCACGTAGCGGCTGATCGCGGCGTCACGTTCCTTCGGCGTCTGCTCCATGCGTCAGAACTCGAAGCGCAGCCCGGCAAAGCGGCGGCGAATGGTTTCGATCACCCGTTGCTCGTCGGCGGCATCCTTGGCGATGAAGGTCACCGAGAACCGCAGATACGGGCCGGCATCATCCCACGGCACGGTCGAGATCAGTTTCTCGGTGATCAGCCACTGGGAAACGTCCTCGCCCGAGGCGAAGCCGGTGCGTTTGCCGTCGGCGTCGATGACCGCCTTCGGGGCGCGCACATAAAGGAAGAACGAGCCCTTCGGTTTGCGGACGTTGAAGCCGAAGCCCTGCAAACAGGCGACCAACAGATCCATGCGGCGCGAGTATTTCGTGGCAATGGCCGCGGTAATCTCGGGATGATCCAGCGACACGGCACACGCCTTCTGGATCGCCAGGTACTGCCCGCTGTCGGTGTTGTCCTTGACGTCGCCATACGCTTTGACGAGCAGTTCGTTGCCGCAGACGAACCCGAGCCGCCAGCCGGTCATGTTGTAGGCTTTGCTCATCGAATGCAGTTCGACGGCGACATCCTTCGCGCCGGGGATGGTGAGGATCGACAACGGCTGCCCCTCGAATACCAGCGCCGCGTAGGCCGCATCCGACACGATCACCAGGTTGTGCTTCTTCGCGAAGGCCACCGCGTCGGTGAAGAACTCCCGGGTCGCGCTCGCACCGGTCGGGTTGTTCGGATAATTCAGCACCAAGGCCTTGGCCCGGCGCAACACATCGGCCGGTATCTCGCCGAGGTTGGGCAGGAAATTGTTCTGCTCGGTCAGCTTGAGGTTGAACACCTCGCCGCCATACCACTTCGTATGCGTGCCAAACACCGGGTAACCCGGCACGGTCATCAGCGCCACGTCACCGGGATTGATCAACACCGCCGGCAACAGCGACAACGCCGCCTTGCTGCCGAGGCTGTGCAGGATCTCCGTGTCGGGATCGACCGTCACCCCGCAGACCCGCTGCATCCAGCGGGCTGCCGCCTGCCGGTACTCCGGGCCGCCGTTGTCGGCATAACCGCGGTTCTCGGGCTTGGCGGCTTCGCGCTGCAACGTCTCGACACTGAGCGGGAACGCCATCTCATCGGGTTCACCCACGCCCATGTCCAGCAGCTCCACGCCCGGCTGCGCCGCCTGCGCCGCCCGTTTGGCGCGTTTGATCTTCTCGAACTTGTAAATCTGCGTGCTCTTGCCGTAGCTGCGACCGCCGATGCGCTCAGCGAAAAGGTTTTGAAGATGGGAATCGCTCATAAGATGCGCCGATAGAATACGAAAGAAACAGGAAAGTCAATTCGACCGCTCCCGGCGGTGTCTGGTCCAAGGTCCAAGGTCCAAGGTCAGGAAGGCGAAACGCTGAAAAGCTGAAACCTGAAACCTGAAAGCCTTCGGATGTTCGGCGCCGGTCTCCCGACCGCGCCGCAAACCCGGACCGCAGGTCTCCCGAGCTGAATGGAGGCGCTGGAACAGCCAGTTACGGCTGGCGCGGTCTGGAGACCGGCGCACAACGAGGGGTGATGGCTGGTCCAAGGTTCAAGGTCCGGTCAAAGAAAGTCCGCAGTCCTGAGTCCTGAGTCCGCAGTCCTGAGCCGGGCGCGGCGGGAGGGGGCGATGGACGGGGGTGGGGGGTGGTCCTAGATTCCTACTGGATGGTTTCACTGTTAAATCCGGCAAGGCTGTGGCGGCACTCGCGCTGGTTGCCGGCGCTGTTTGTGTTGTTGTCGGCGGGGATCTTGGGGGTGGGCGGTTTCCATTATTACCGGCAAAGCCAGTCGCATACCGCGCAGGTGCATCAGGAACTGCGGACGATTGAGGATCTCAAGGCGGCGGAGATTGTGCGGTGGCGGGCGGCGCGGTTGCAGGATTTACGGCTGGAGACGGCGTACCCGGCGCGCAACGTGCATTTGTTGGAATTGCTGGGGCGGCGCACCGAACCGGCAGCAGTACAGGAGTTGCAGGAATGGCTTGCGCCGTTGGCGGACAGCTACGCCCAAGTGCTGATCGTGGGGGCTGACGGCACGGTGTTGGCGGCCCGGCCGCCGGTCAAGGAGCGCCATGTGCCGGTCACGCCGGGGTTGTTGTCGGCCGCCTTGGCGCAGAGCGGACCGGTGTTCGACCAGATCCGGTTGGGGCCGCACGAGGAGAAGTACCTGGACATGGCGGCGCCGTTTGCCTGGCCGGCAGCGGCGACGGATGCGCCGGGCGCTTTTCTGGTGTTGCGTATCGACCCGGCGGAGTTCCTGTTTCCCTACATCCAGTCCTGGCCGACGCCGAGTCCGAGCGCGGAGACGTTGCTGGTGCGGCGGGAGGGCGAGCAACTGCGGTTTCTGAATAGACTGCGTCATCGCCCGGATTCGGCAATGAAGTTCACCCAACCGGTCGCGGCGGACTTACCGGCGGCGCAGGCGGTGCGCGGTTACACGGGGGTCGTGGAAGCCCGCGATTATCGCGGTGTGCCGGTGGTGGCGGCGGTGCAGGCGTTGCCGGGCTCGGACTGGTACATGGTGGCGAAGGTGGACGCGGCGGAGGTGCATGCCCCGCGGCGGCGGGCGGCGGTGCGCACGGTGGCGGCGATGGCGGGGTTGTTGTTGTTGACGGGGGTGCTGGCGGGCTGGTGGGCGCAGCAGCGGGAACAGGCGCGCACGGTGGCCGAGATGGCGTTGCGCCAGAGCGCGGAGCAATTCCGGCGGGCAATCCACGAGGCGCCGGTGCCGGTCCTCATGTTGTCGGAGCAGGAGACGGTGTTGCAGATCAGCCGGGCCCTGACGGAGTTGACCGGCTACACCGAGGCGGAGATGGGCGATTTTGCGGGTTGGGCCGACCGGGCGTTGGGGGCGCAAGCCGGTAACGTGCGCGCGCAGGTGCGGCGGCTCTTTGCGGGAGCGGAGCAGGCGCTTGAGCTGGAGTTCCCGATAACCACGCGGGCGGGGGAAGTGCGGCGCTGGAGTTTCAGTGCGTCGGCGCCCGGCACGACCTCTGATGGGCGGCGTTACATCCTTGGGATGGCGGTGGACATCACCGAGCGCAAGGCAGCGGAGGAGCGGTTGCGCGAGAGCGAGTTGTTTTATCGCCAGACGCTGGAGAGCATTCCCGGCATGGTGTTCACGACGCGGCCCGATGGGTATTGCGATTACCAGAGCCGGCAATGGGAGGTGTACACAGGGGTGCCGATGTCGGAGCACTTGGG
>JBFZFE010000201.1:0-3113 GCA_041306525.1 Verrucomicrobiota bacterium
CCCGCGTATGCCGATGTTCAACGGGCTGCGGAGTCCGCACTGAAAGAACTGGGCAGGGCACCATTGGAACATCCCTAAGTTCGAGCGTTGGCTGGCGTGGCGCGCGCGCGGCGAACGGAGCCTTGAATATGACACACTGGAAAACGATGCAACGGTTGGCGATAACGCTGGTTCTGGTGGTTCTGCCCATCGTGGTTGCGCAGTCCATCGCCGGCCAAGTCCTGGCCGGGCTATTGGCCGAACGGTTGCGGCAGTCGGATGTGATTGCCGTGGCCGAGGTGCGCAACCTCAAGGCGGAGAACACCACGGAGAGGTTCGGCCGCGAGACCAAAACCTACCAGCGTTCCCGGCAAGACCAGTTCGAGGATGCCGGGCTCGCTCAACTCGACAAACTGCTCCACCAACACCGGATCGGAGCGTGATAACTCCCATGCAAAGAACCACTGCCATCCTCGCCTTCATTCTCGCTTTGGTTTCGCTCGCACACGCCGACGATGGAGATGACACGCTACGGCGCTGGTTGGCGTCAGCGGATCTCGTCGTGCGCGGGCAGATTCTCGCCGAGCCCATTGGCATCATCCACGAAACAGGCGTGCCGAATTACATCTGCGAGTTCAAGGTGACCGAGGTGATGAAAGGCGATGCCGGGTTGGCCGGCAAGGTGATCAACGTCAACATCGTCCGCTTCGAACTCGACGCGAAGGACAAGCATCCGCTCATCGCGAAGAACGCCGAGAGCATCTTGTTCCTGCGCGATGCCGGCAATGCCACGCCGGCGTGGCAGACCGTTGACGTCTGGTTTGGCGTCCAGCACCCGTTCCCATGGCTCGCGCGTTCGCTGAGGCGGCTGGTTGCCGAGATGAAGGATCGCACCAGCGCCTTCGTCATTCAGAACCGCAAACGCGATGACCGCATCACCGCCGGCGCCGAAGGCAAACGCGTCGTGCTGGCTGTCACCAGCCCGAGTGGCATCGGCGGCACCGAGATTGCCCGCAAGGAACCGACGTGGCCGGCTGAGTTGGCGTTGCGCCTGCACCTGACCGGGCTCGAATCGCTGACCATCGCCAACGGCAAGATAACGCTCAAGGTTTCGGTCCTGAGTCACGGCAAGTTCGACCGTCAACTGTACCTGCTCACCGATTACAAGGAAGGTCCGACACTCGATAAAGCCAGTCCGTTCTGGACCGAGGTCCGCGCCTTCAATGCCGATGGCCAGCTGACCGACAAGCTGCCGGCCAAAGGCGGTTGGTTTGAACTGACCGTGCCCAGCGCGCTCTTGGGTGCCGACGTCCAGAAGATCGAGATCAACTGGATCGATTTCTACCGGTAAAGTCGGCCGTTCAGTCCGGTGTTGCCAAGCTGCCTCCGTCCCCGCAGGATGTCGCCATGACGACCTCCAGCATTGATCAGTGGGCCACCGTGGACCGTTATATCCGCGACCTCTGCGTGCCGGCGGATGAGGCGCTCGAAGCGGCGTTGCGCGATGCCGAGGCTGCCGGTTTGCCCGAGATCAACGTCTCGCCCAACGAAGGCAAACTCATCTACCTGCTCGCCCGACTCGCCAACCCGCGCCGCATCCTCGAAATCGGCACCCTCGGCGGCTACAGCACCATCTGGTTGGCGCGCACCTTGCCGACCGATGGCCGGTTGATCACGCTGGAACTGAAAGAGGAACACGCCGTCGTCGCCCGCGCCAACATCGAACGCGCCGGTCTGGCCGGCAAGGTCGAGGTCCGTGTCGGTCCAGCCATTGAATCGCTGCAAGCGATGATCAACGCCGGTGAGCCGGCGTTCGACGTCATCTTCATCGATGCCGACAAGGACGGTTATCCCGCTTACCTCGATGCCGCCCTCAAGCTCGCCCATTCCGGCACGCTGATCCTCGCCGACAACGTGATTCGCCGCGTCACCGAGCCCAAGACCAGCGGCAGCAACGGCATCCGCGAGTTAAACCGCAAGCTCGCCACCAACCCCGCACTCGAATGCATCCTCGTCCCAATCCTGCGCGAGCAAATGGACGGCCCCGCCATCGCGAGGGTCAGATGAACTGCTTCGCTCGACTCGAAGGCGACGTGCTGGTTGCGGGGAACGCGCACATCGAGCGACGTTGCAGGACTGGGATGCCATTTACGCCTACAGCTACGCGCATTCGGCTGACGAGTTTGATGTGCAGAAAATCCCGAGCTTCTTCGACATCGGCCAGCATCCGTTGAAGATGGCCAGCTTGCTGCCCGCCGCGGCGCTGTTCCGACGAGGTGACGTCCTTCCCGCGCGCGAACAGATTGTGGTGCCGCTCGACCCCGAGCGCGAACTGGATCTGCTGCGTCGGGCACATCCCTGGACGCTCGTTGATGCTCGCCATCTGGGCGTGAAACCCGAACTGGCGCTGGTTCATCGAGTCGCGCTCAAGGTTTGCCGCCGCCGTAGCGTCATCACTGCCACCGAACTGCAGCCGGGGCGCTGGTTGATCACCGCGCTTGGTTACGCCGAGAATACCGGCATGGGCTGGACTGACGCCACCAAGACCAGCGTGGGCCGCAATTGGGGCAAGGCGCCGTCGCTCGTCGAGGGCGTGAGCGCGAGGCTCACGTTCCCCGGCAAATTCGAGTTGTGGGCGCTCGATGAGCGCGGTCAACGACGCGAGAAGTTGCCGGGCACCGAAATCGGTCCGCAGTTCAAAACCATCTGGTACGAAGTTGCCCCGGCTCCCTGAGGGCCGTGCTACAGTGGCCGCGTGAGCCGGCAAGCCCAACCGATTCGCGGCCGCGGCGCGGCGGGAAACCCGCCCAACCGCTTCGAGCACTCGCATCTCGCCGATGAAGCGGATTGGTCCGATGTACCGCCCGAGGAACGGCCTGCGCCGCGCACCAAGTTCTATCGCGACTTCAGCCGCACGATCCTGAGCAAGAACGACAGCCCCGACATTCCGTTCACCTACAGCGTCAACGTCTTCCGCGGTTGCGAGCACGGTTGCATCTATTGTTATGCCCGCCCGACCCACGAGTATCTCGGGTTCTCGGCGGGGCTCGATTTCGAGACGCGCATCATGGTCAAGGAGGACGCGCCCGAACTGTTGCGCGAAGCGTTGGCGTCGTCAAAGTGGCAGCCCGAGC
>JBFZFE010000202.1:0-8505 GCA_041306525.1 Verrucomicrobiota bacterium
CCCGATTCGTGCGCCCGGCAAGCGAGTGGTGCTTCGCGCTTTTCAGCGCGCGGGTGTTGTGACACACTCCGCGGCCATGAAACGGATCAAACGGATTGGGATATTCACAGGCGGCGGCGACGCGCCCGGCATGAACGCCGTTGTGCGCCGCGTGGACAAGGCGGCGAGACACACCCATGGCTGGGAGCTCATCGGATTTCAAGACGCCTTCCGTGGTCTGGTGCAGGGCGACGGCCGCTGGCTCAAGTGGGACGACGTGTCCGGCATCCTCACGCAGGGTGGCACGATCCTCGGCACCACCAACCGCGACAATCCGTTCGACTACGTGGATGATCACCGGCATCCCGAGAAACGGCGCGACGCGTCGGCGGATGTGATCCGCAACTACCGCAAACTCAAGCTCGACGCCATTGTCGCGGTCGGCGGCGACGGCACCTTGCAGTGCGCGCACCAGATGTCGCAGCGCGGCCTGAACATGGTCGGCGTCCCCAAGACGATTGATAACGATGTGCGCGGCACCGAGGTCACTTTCGGTTTCAACACCGCCATGACCACCGCGACCGAGGCCGTCGACAAACTGCATACCACGGCGTTTTCGCATCATCGTGTCATGCTGTTGGAAGTGATGGGGCGCACAGCCGGCTGGCTTGCCCTTGGCACCGGCGTTGCTGGCGGCGGCGACGTGATCCTGATTCCCGAGATTCCCTACCGGGTCGAGACCGTCTGCGCCAAGATCCAGGAACGCGTCAAACGCGGCAAACGCTTCAGCATCGTCGTCGTCTCCGAGGGCGCGAAAGCCATCGGCGGCGAGGTGGTTGTCCGCGACGTGGTTCCCGGCTCATTCGAGTCGGTTCGTCTCGGCGGCATCTCGGCGGTGCTCGCCAAGCAGATCGAAAAATGCGTCAGCATCGAGACCCGCTACACCATCCTCGGCCATCTTCAACGCGGCGGCACGCCCTCGCCCTTCGACCGGTATCTGGCCACCGAGTTCGCCACCTCAGCGGTGGAACTGCTCGCGCAAGGCCAGTTCAACCGGATGGTCTGCATCAAGAACGGTCGCAACGACAGCGTTCCCCTGACCATCCCCGGCAAAGCTCCGCGCCTCATCGAGCCCGACTCCCACGCCATCAAGATGGCCCGCTCCATGGGTGTGAGTTTCGGGAATGACTAAGCAACCCAGTTCGGGACACCCTTGCTGGCATTGCTGTGGACGACCTTCGAGAGGGCTGTTAGGTTGCTCCGTACTATGACACTCACGGCCATCATCTATCCCGGCGAAGAAACGGGCGTCATGATTGCGCAGAATCCTGAAACCGGCACCACCACTCAGGGCGCCACGGTTGAAGAGGCATTGGGCAATCTTCGTGAAGCGGTGGCATTGTACCTCGCTGAGTTCCCGTTGAAAGAACGCGGCAAACCTCTGCTGACGACGTTCGACGTGGAGCCCGCGCATGCCTAAACTGCCGCTGGTTTCTGGAGCCGAAGCAGTCAAAGCCCTTGAACGATTGGGCTTTGTGTTTCTTCGTCAGAAAGGCAGCCACGCTATCCTGCGCCGCGCCGAACGCGGCTGCGTGGTTCCCATGCACCGTGAAATCGACCCCGGCACACTGCGTGGAGTGCTGAAGCAAGCCGATGTTGCGCCCGAAGATTTTGTCGCCAACCTATGATGACCAACATCGTTCCAGCCACCCCGGAAAACCTGGCGCGCGCGGGAGAGATTCTGCGCGGCGGCGGGATTGTGGCGTTCCCGACCGAGACGGTTTACGGGCTCGGGGCGGATGCGCTGAACACAGCGGCGGTGCGGAAGATCTTTGCGGCCAAAGAACGTCCTGACTGGGATCCGTTGATCGTTCACGTGGCGGACTTGGCGATGGCGCGACGGCTGACAGTGCAGGAGTTACCGGCTGCGTTAACGGATCGTTTTTGGCCGGGACCGTTGACGTTCGTCGTGCGCAAGGCAGTTTGCGTACCGGATGAAGTCACGGCCGGGCGCACGACGGTGGCGTTGCGCATGCCGCGTCATCCGATTGCGCAACAGCTTCTGGCGGCGGCGCAATGTCCGATTGCCGCCCCGAGCGCGAACAAGTTTGGGCGTCCCAGCCCGACCCGCGCCGAACACGTCCGCGAAGATTTGGGCGATGCAGTGGAATTGATCCTCGACGGCGGCCCGACCGAGATGGGCGTCGAATCCACGGTGCTGGATTTGACGCAGTCGCCGCCGGTAATCCTGCGACCCGGAGGGGTGACACGTGAACAACTCGGCGGCTTGCCGCTGGCCGGTGGGGTGGCCGATGAAATCGCCGCGCAAGGGCTTGCCGGGCCGGGGATGACGTTGCGCCATTACGCGCCGCGGGCGGCCTTGGAGTTGTTCGAGAACAAAGCCAGCTTGGCCAGACGCATCGAGGAACTGAGCCGGCAAGGAACACGCTTCGGCGTGTTGGCCGCCGACGCTCACACCTTGTTCGCCGAGATGCGACGATTGGATAACGAAGGCGTCGAGGTGATCCTCTGCACCTTACCGGCTTCGGCGGGCATTGGGTTGGCGGTCCGCGACCGTTTGCAGCGCGCGGCGAAACGTTAAGCCACGGGCGGCTTGCGGTTGGCGCACTGAATCGGTACAGTCTCGCACCGACGTTGCGGAGAGGTGGCAGAGTGGTCTAATGCGCACGCCTGGAAAGCGTGTGGAGTCGCAAGGCTCTCGCGAGTTCGAATCTCGCCCTCTCCGCCATTTTTCAATCCCCCCTCTGGACGCACAAACCACATTTCGCGCAAGAAGCGCCGCGTCCGGAACGGTCAGTGGGGTTTGCCGACCATTTTTTGGCGGTCTTTGGCGGTCTGTTTCATCTTGGTCTGGCCGCTCTCGGAGTAGACAACGGTGCCGGGGGGGACGGGTTCGAGCAGCCAGACGTTGCCGCCGATGATGGAGTCGTGGCCGATGGTGATGTCGCCGAGGATGGTCGCGCCGGCGTAGATGATGACGTTGTCCTCGATGTTGGGGTGACGCTTGGTGCCTTTGACGACGCGACCCTGATCATCTTTCGGGAAGCTCTTGGCGCCGAGGGTGACGCCTTGGTAGAGGCGGACGTTGCGACCGAGAATGGTGGTCTCGCCGATGACGACGCCGGTGCCGTGATCAATGAAGAAACTGGGGCCGATTTGCGCGCCGGGATGCAGATCGATGCCGGTCTTGTTATGGGCGTACTCGGTCATGATGCGTGGAATCAGCGCGATGTGGCGCTGATAAAGGACATGCGCCATGCGTTGAACAGCAATGGCTTCCACGCCCGGGTAGGCGAGGATGACTTCCTCGGTGCTGATGGCGGCCGGGTCACCTTCAAAGGCGGCGACAACATCGGTCTGGAGAATGGCGCGCACGGCCGGCAGCTCCGCCATGAACGCGCCGGTGATCTGCGCCGCGGTGCCGGCAAGGTCGGCGGCGTTGCAGTCGCTGCAGGGCCGGTACTCCAGGCTTTTGCGGATCTCGTTTTCGAGTCGGCGGGTGATGGAGGCAACGAGGTTGGCGGTGAACGCGGCGACTTCGTTGGAATGAATCGGCTCCTTGTCGTAGAAGCCCGGGAAGACGAGTCGCAGCAGGTCGCGGGTGATCTCAACGACCGCATCGCGGGAGGGGAGGTTGGAGCCATCGAGGTGGTTGATGCCACCATGTTGGCGGAAGGATGCAGTCAGTTGTTCGACGATTTCAGCCGGGTTTGTGGCCATAGCAGGGCGAAATGTGCCCCAAGCCACCCGGTTTGTCGAGGAATGCCCATTGACCGCGCCAGGGACCGACGCAACGGTTTGTTGGAAAGATAAAAAGTGAAGGAAGGACAAAATGGCCATTCTGAAACAAACCAGTGAAAACACCCCGTTGCGCGCTTTGCCGGCAATGGATGAATGCATCGCCAGCTGCCAGGATTGTCACGAGATCTGCCTGGCCACGGCCATCGGCCACTGCCTGCCGATGGGCGGTCGGCACGCCGCGGCGGAACATGTGCGCTTGATGCTTGATTGTGCCGAGATCTGCCAGACGGCAGGCAATTTCATGATGCGCAGCTCGACGTTGCACACGCAGATCTGTGAGTTGTGCGCCACCATCTGTGAACAGTGCGCCCGCGATTGTGACCGCTTCAGCGACGACGAACCGATGCGTCGTTGTGCGGAGACTTGCCGGCGCTGCGCGGCGAGTTGCCGGCAGATGAGCGGGATGCGCAAAGCGGCCTAAAACGCGCCCGGGCAAGACCAACCTTGCCGGACGGGAATGCTGCTGTTAGCTTTCCCGCATGGCGCGACGAGCCAGTACGGGGGTGAATCCGGTATGGTTTGCAGTGGTCGCCCTGCTGGCAGGCGGGGCGATTGCGGCGGGTTATTTCGTGTTCTCCCGCGCCAGTGATCCCTACCGAACGATGCAGTCGTTGAGCGTGCCGGCCTATCTGGACAACGCCAACAGCTTGCGCGGAAATACTTACCGGGTGGGCGGCACGGTCTGGGATTCACTGGGTTGGTCACCGGCCGCCGGTCGGATGTACGCCATCGAGGTGGGCGAGGCCAAACCGACCGATCCGCTGCCCATCCTCGTTCCCGCTGCTCTCAACCACGTCAACCTCCAAAAGGGACAACGTTTCGTGTTCCAAGTCGAGGTGGGCGAGGGCGGCATCCTGATCGTGCGCGACCTGAAGAAGTGGTGAGGCCATGAAACGAAATCTCCTGTTCAGCGGCTTGCTGTTGGTCATCGGCGCGGGTCTGGTCCGTGCGCAGGTGCCCGATTCACCGTCGCCGGTCCGGCCGTCTTCCCCGACCGCCAGCCCGGCGCCGCAAGCGGTCCCATCCTCGCCCGCCCTCCCGAAGAACACCACCTCGCCGTTGGGCATGGAACTGCCGTTCTTCGATCCCGGCACGGAAGTCATCACTTGGGGCGGCAAGTCCTGGAATGTGATGAACCAGCGCATTTTCCAGTCGCGGTTCGAGAAATACCTCAGCGCGCCCGAGCAGACCAGCGAGGAACATCTCGCCTACAACGGCATCATCAAGAACATCCTTGAACTCCTCTCGCCCGAGAACACGGACAACCGCAAGGCGTATCAGGCTTTTGTGCTCCTGTTCCGCGCCAGCGCCTACGATGCCGACGCGAACATGTGCGGCACCCTCGGCAGCGCCGTGGTGACCGCCATGCACGCGCACCGCAACCAGGCGCAGATCGCCAACACGATTGACGAGATGAAGAAGGAAATCCAGCACCAGCAGGCTCTCGCCACGATGTGGGCCGCCTCGCAAAACACGATGGCTTCGAGCTCCTCCACCGGCAAGAGCACCGCCCCGGGCCCCATCGTCAAGCCGGGTGAAATGAAGCAGGGCTTCGCCATCAAGGAAGCCACCACCTTGCAGGCCCAGATTGGCGTCTTCACCGCGCGCCGCGAAGTCTCGGCACTCCAGGCGCGAATCCAGTTCCAGGCGCTGATGGTCCAGTTCTTTGTCCAACGCCGTTTCCAGCACGTCGTCATCGCCTGCCAGCTCTACCCACACCTCTTCCCCGAGGGCGACGGCGCGCTCAAGCTCGACGGCCAGAGCAAACAGTTTTTCACCAAGGATGTCGGCGTGCCGCCCACGGTCACCACGCTCCAGTCCTTTGCCAGCGAAGCCATGCGCGATGTTCGCGAAGGCGTCCAAGCCTATCTTTATCTGGCCGAGCACAACGAGATGGAAAGCGCCACCAAACGGCTCGGTGAAGCATTTGTCGTCGGCGAATACATGCCCGAGATACGCACGTTGTCGCGCGACAAGAAACGCCTCGCGCTCGCTTTCCTGCAGCGCAGCAACCGGCTCATCAGCGCCTTGGAAGTGCGCGATTACACCCAGGCCGATGTCGTCCTGAAGGAACTCGAAACCTCGGCCAAGGACTTCGATGCCACCAAGCCGCGCGCCGCCATCGAAACCGCCCGACGAATCAGCGGAATGCACCTGGCCCGCGCCCGCAACGCCGCTATCGCGGGTGACCAGAAAACCTTCGAGACGGAGATCCGCTCGGCGACCGAGATCTGGCCGCTCAACCCGGCCCTGGCCGAGGCCACCGGCAACATCTTCGCCGCCGGCGACATGCAGGCCAAGGCGCTGACCGACCTCGATCAGCTCCTCAGCCACGGCAACATCCGCCAGATCTTCAACGACAAACTCCGTTTCATCGCTGCCGCCGCCACCTCACCGGCGCACCAGGAAAAGCTGCGCAAAATCCTCGAAGACATGCAGAAGGTCGAGACCGCCATTGCCAAGGCGGAGGAATACACCAAGCGCGGTGACGCCGCCGGCGCTTGGGAAGCAGTCGAGCGCGCCGCCCGGCAGTTCCCTGACGACGTCAAACTGAACCAGCTGCGCGGCAACCTCAGCAGCGAAGCGGCCGGCTTCGTCCAGAGCCTCAAGACCGCGCAACAACTCGAAACCCACGGCCAGACCGGCTCCAGCCTTGCCTGGTACCTCAAGGCGCAACGCCAATACCCGCTCAGCGAGTTTGCTCGCGAAGGCATCGAGCGCCTGGTCGCCCGGCTGTTGCCGCAATCTTGACCACCCGGTTGCGCAGGAGCCCGACGCTAGACGGTCTGCACCAGATCCGTCACGGGGAAGCGGACCTTGGGGGCCGCGGCATACTTGTCATCAGCGCTCCGGTAACCAAGCGCACACGCCACGGCAGCGGTGTAACCTTGGGCCGGTAAATTCAAGATCCGGTCAAACTCCGCGGGCACGAAGCCTTCCATTGGACAGGCATCAATACCGAGCAACGCCGCGCTGGTCAGCAAATTGCCCAAGGCAATGTAGGCCTGTCGCGAAGCCCAGAGCGGGATGGCCGCTTGGCGTTCCTCGCCCAACAAGCTGCCGGCCATCATCTGCCGGTAACCTGCCAGCGAGCTTGCCGGCGCCTGGCGCACAGCCGCAATGCGGGCGATGAACCTGTCGATCTCGGCTTCCGTCAGGCTGGTCCGGCTGGCAAACACGACAAAATGCGAGGCATCGACGACTTGCCGCTGGTTCCAGGCGTGCGGCATCAGGTTGGCGCGGGTCGCCGGATTCGTCACGTTCAGGAACCGGTAGGGCTGCAGGCCAAACGAGGACGCCGAAAGCGTGAGTGTTTCTTCCAACGCCGTCCACGTCGCCGCCGGTATTTTGCGACTGGGATCGAAGCTCTTGGTGGCGTAACGCCACTGCAAAGCCTGCATCAACTGCGCCGCTGTGATGGTATGGGACACGTGCATTCTCCTTTGCTGAAAGTGCCGCACACGTAACGCGAGATGTAAACAAGGTCAAATGCTCCGCGCAGAAAAGGGCTTGCGCCCATGTGACGGAATCCCTAACGTTCCCGCCCATGTTGCAGATTGAACGCTTCTCATTCGGTGTGGGTGACCGGTTCGGACACGAAGCCCTCGCGCAATTGGCGGCTTTTCAGAAGATCGCCAAGCAAGGCATCGCCGTCGTGCCGGTCTGGAACAAATCCAATCGCGAACACACGCTCATCGGCACCGAGCCGACCGACGTGCGCGCCAAGGCCGCCGCGGCGGTCAAGGCGGCCGGGTGGACGTCGAGTTACTACGTGGATGCCGACCACATTTCGTTGAAGACCGTGGACCGGTTCGTGTCGGCGAGCGATTTCTACACGCTAGATGTCGCCGATTACGTCGGCCACCCGGCCGGCAAGGATGCGGTGGAAGCGTTCGTGGCGAAACATCGGAAGCTCATCGGCGCGTTGACCTTGCCGGGTCAGGCGAACAAGATCGAGGTCACCGAGGCCGCGGTGCGCAGCGCGGCGGAGAAATATCTGCTCGCGGCGGCGGAAGCGGGCGCGATTTACCGCCACATCGCGAAGTCGAAGAAGGATTTCGTGACGGAGGTGTCGGCGGATGAAACCGACCGGCCGTTGACGCCGGTGGAGTTGCTGATTTTCCTCGCGGCCTTGGCCGATGAGAAGGTGCCGGCCCAGACGATTGCGCCGAAGTTTACCGGGCGCTTCAACAAAGGCGTCGATTACGTCGGCGACCTCGCGGCGTTCACGCGGGAGTTCGACGAGGATTTGAGCGTGATCGCGTACGCGGTCCGCGAGTTCGGCTTGCCGGCAAACCTGAAGCTGAGTGTCCATTCCGGCAGCGACAAGTTCATGCTCTACCCGGTCATCCGCGACCTGATTCGCAAGCACAATGCCGGGTTGCATCTCAAGACAGCCGGCACGACCTGGCTCGAAGAGGTGGCCGGCATTGCCGAGTGCGGCGGTGACGGGCTGGCGATTGCGAAGGAGCTGTATGGGCAGGCGTTGGCGCGTTACGACGAGGTCTGCGCGCCTTACGCGACGGTCATCGATATCGACAAGAAACGGTTGCCGACCACCGCCGAGGTTGCCGGCTGGAGCGGCGCGAAGTACGCAGCGGCGTTGACGCACGACCAGCAGTGCCCGGACTTCAACCTGCATTTCCGGCAGCTCATCCACGTCAGCTTCAAGATCGCGGCGGAGATGGGCGCGCGTTATCACGC
>JBFZFE010000203.1:0-3061 GCA_041306525.1 Verrucomicrobiota bacterium
GTGTCATCTGAGTTGGGTATAGATCCGGAGCAGGTATGGAGGTACGGCAAAAACCGGCTAACGGTAAAAGCGCGCAGTTTATTGTGTTACTGGGCGGTCAGCAAGTTGGGGTTCAGAGCCACCGAATTATCTAAGAAGCTTGGCGTCTCGCAACCGGCGGTGAGTATTGCGGTAAGGCGAGGTGAGAAGATCGCCCAAGCCGAACGCTTGGAGCTTGAGAAGAACTAAAATATTATAAATTTATGGGCGTCCCGGAAGCACCACTTAAAATCGAGTTTTTCAGGATCGACTATCTAAGAAGCTTGGCATCTCGCAACCGGCGGTGAGTATTGCGGTAAGGCGGGGTGAGAAAATCGCCCAAGCCGAACGCTTGGAGCTTGAGAAGAGCTAAAATATTATAATTTTATGGGCGTCCCGGAAGCACCCCCATATGAGGCTTTGGGACGGCGAACCGAGCAATGCTTTTTACGGATTCAATACATCGAACAGCAGGTTGACCGGCGAGGGGCCGAACGAAGCCCAGGGCACCGACCTGACCTGCTCTACGCCAGGTTTGGACCAGTCGCAAACCCCGTCGGGGAAGATCTCATGGAGTTGGATCAGTTGCTCCGCAGTGAACGACACTGCATAGTCCGACATGTCGATCGGCTTGAGCTGACACTTGATGATGTCGTGCGCGATCGGTGCTCCCGCCACCAGGGCTGGCGATAAGCCTACCGGGAACAGCGTGTTGCATAAACCCTTGCCGTATACGGTCTGGGGCTCAACGATCTTCTCGCCCTCCGACCAGCACGCATCGACCACATCTGCCGGCTTATTCTTCACTACTTTCAGGGCCATCGGTCTACTGGAGTTGTCGGAGATAATCGCGGTTAGCCAACGGTCCATCTGTTCGATCAGCAGGTCGATCGGAGCCTCATTTCCGACGATCACTTGGTTGTTGGCGTGCCCGTTCGCCTTGATCAGCCGTTCGCGAATCGAATGCGACCAGAACCGGAGGTGGATATTGCCGTTGACCGCCGTGTCACCGCTGCTCATCCGGGTAATGACTGGAGTGTTGGCCAGACCGTTGCCTGCGCCAAGAATCCGTCCACCCTGATAGGCCCTGGCCGTGGCACCCAGGTAGGTCACGGTGCGGCCCGGAATGTGGTTCAGATCGATATCGAAGCCACCGATCATTTGGTTTAGAGCCAAGAATTGCTCGACGCTGATGACCCCGTCATTCATCGCCTTCAAGCCGTACTGCACCCCAACGTTGTCCAACGGGCGCTGTGCAAAAAGGGAATATCCAGGGAAAGGTGTATCCGGGATTTGGCCGTAGACGTTTACGGTGTGGTCGTAAACGCTGCCACGCGCACCGTACGGGTTGGTATCAGGATCGTAGCGAAAATCCGGGCCAACTCCTGGCAAGATCTCCGCTGGGAACGCCTCTCTCGGGTCCATGCGTCGCGCCGAACCCCCGGTGTGCGTGCGGCCGCTCAGGAAGGCGATGTTATTCACCTCAAGGTATCCCGAAATCGCTTTCTGCTGATCGGACGTGTACCAACCGGGCCGCGTGTCATTGAAGTAAATGTCGAGCAACCGGGAGTCGCCCAGCAAGATCATCCCGGTGGTGACATCCGGAAAGCTGCTCGTGGTAACGATGCCGTCGAAGGTGCCCGGATAATTGTCCGCGGTCTGGTTGCTCTGGTAAGAACCGCCGGAACTGCCGGTGCCGATCGTGAACTTCGGAACCCCGTAGCTTTCGATGAAGCGCTCCTTGACCATCAGGATCGTTTCGGACGAAAGCAGATCGTTGCAGTTGTTGCCGAATGTGGTGAGGGTCGTCGAGGCGACACCGTAGCCTTGGCTCAGGTAGGAGGGATTGATCGGGTTCATGATACTCGCCCCTTGTGTATACCAGCCGCCTTGGCACCCTCCGCCTAGTGGAAAGATGAGCCTCTGGTTCCAGCCCGCGGGCGGCGCGAAGGGGCTCGGCGCTGGGTCGTTAGGGTTATGCAGGATCGCGGTCTGGTAAATGGCGCGATTGATCGTTCCCGTCTCGAGCCGCACGATATAAGGCACCGTAACCCCGGTAAGCGTGGTGGTCATGGCCAAATCGCTCGGCAAGGTCGAGTACGGCTCGGGCAGCACTGCAAACTGACCGGCGGTAGTTCGGTAAACGTACTGCACGCGGGTCTCAGCCGAACAGTCGTCGTCCAGCGGCTCGCCAAGCGCCAGGCTGCCTGGAAATGGGGTAAAGTTCGTGGTCGTGCAAACGAATGGATACTCATGAGGCCCGGAAATCATCGGCCCGGTAATGGGATAGTTGGTTATCTTTAGGCTTTCGTGCACCTTTCCGCGATGCGACGCGGTCAGAGTATTTTCGCCCAAGAACATCCCGCTGATCAAGCCCATCATCCCGCCAGCGGTCGGCCCGAAGCTCGACGTGACGTCGGTCCCGTTGAGGTGTACGGAGATGCGTGCCAGGTCGATGCCGGGCGGCGTACCTATCTTGATGAGCGCATCGCCGCCGGTCACGAGATGGGCAGGCGACGATAGGACTGTGGCCTCGAGCAGTCCGCCATTGTTATTCGCGGCTTTTGAATTGGCTGAGGCTGGTCCGGCGCACAGGGCGATCGCGATCACGGAGCTGACCAGCGCGGCTGCCGTATAAGAGAATAGTGATTTTCGCATGATATGAAGGCCTGTCATATTTCCTCCTTTTTGGATAAGACATTCTTAACTGGATAAGACATTCTTAGAATGAATAAAAGAATGCAACAAAGCCTCCAAAAGAGTTTTCCAACTCTTCCGGAGGCATCACATGATAAACTTCTGGTAACCCCACGTTCTCATTTTATGCCTCAGAAGGCTAGAAGTGGTTTCATAACCTATTTTGGCGCTTGTAACCCCTTGTAATCATTAGACGCCAAATCGCAAAAATGGGGTTATGAAACCAGCTCTAGAAGTTTTTCATAACCCCGTCTAACGGCTGGGGGAGGCGGTGCAGGCCTCTCGAACGTGCTCACAACCTATTAAGGTGCTGCGCTTTCGATTCGGCCTGCGCCTTGCCCGCACC
>JBFZFE010000204.1:0-2825 GCA_041306525.1 Verrucomicrobiota bacterium
AACCTCATGTTGGGCCATGCTGTAAGATACTAGAGGTTCGCGATGCGGAGGGTTATTGTCTCTTTCCAGTGCATGCTTCGTGGCGTCATTTCTCTTTTTGCGCGGACCTTTTCTTGGAACCAGACCACGGGTAGTGGCCTGTGGAGCAATTTGGACAACTGGGCGGAGGTCGTTAGGTGCTGCTGCTGGCCATTCGGCGGCGGCGTTGAAGGGGAAGGGACAGCTACATGAAAAAATGGAATGTTTTCGTCGCGGCTGTGGTCTTGATGCTGGCCGGTGCCGGCTGGGCTGATGACTTCAACGACAGCGCCACTGGGAACTATGGCGTCACCAACGTCTGGGGCGGGAGCGCTTCACCGTCCAATGCCGTCGCCGACAATGTGGCCATCGACAGTCACGATGTGACGATTAACAGCGCTTTTCAGGCGACCAATGACTGGATCTCGCTGTTCAACGGCGGCGCGTTCAGTCTGGTCGGCCCGAACTCCGGCGGCGTCACCAAACACGGCGGCACGCTACGCGTTCTCAACAATGCCGTCCTTTCGGTTGGCGGCGGCGTGACCGTCAACTATGCCGGCTACCTGCAACTGGGCACCGGCAGTGTCGGGTTCAATCATACCAACACGATTATGCTCAACGCCGGCAGCTCGATTCGTTGGGACGCTGGCGGGATTCTCGGCAACGTGCCCGGTTCCCTTGTGGTCAACAGCATGGCCACGCTCATCAGTGGGCTGGGGGGCAGCGGCAACCAAGTGGTCAAAATCGCCGGCAACATCTTCCCCACGGCGGGGGCGTTGTTTCTGCAGAACAACCGGTCGTTGACGATCAACGACGCCGCTTATCCGACTCTGACGGGCCCGATGGTGTTCAGCCAGTTGGTCAGCGGTTCGTCGCATGGGATCAACTTTGGCGCCTTGAATGCCGGCACGGCCAGCTTGGTCGCATTCAATGCTGTAGGGAGCGGCCCCACGTTCACGGGCCTGACCTTGGCCGGCGATCTCACCATTGCAGGCGCGGGCAATACCGGTTTCCTGGGATTGTCTCCGCTCAGCGGCCCCAGCGTGGGCGGCGTCACCGCCAGCGGCAATCCGACGCTGACCATCGCGATGTCCCCGGCCGGCGCGGTCCAAGCCACTTCGTTTGGAACGACGGCCGGTTTAACGATTTCACGCGCCTTGGTGTTGAGCGCCAGCAACAACCAGATTGGCGATGTTTACCTGCTGGCCGGCAGCCTGCAGGCGACGGCCAACGGTGCGCTCGGTGATGCCGCCGCCGTCCGAACGATTTGCCTCTACGGCGGCGAGTTGTCTTTGAAACCGGCGGCGGCGAGCACCGTCAACTATGCGAACACCGCTTTGACGGTCGGCCCCGGCGGGAGCCGAATCAGGCTGGACACCAGCGGCAGCACCATCTCGTTTGGCGGAGCCATCACCTTGAACGGCAACCTCGGACTACCGGGGGTGAATCAGTCTTCGGCAGGAACGCTGATTCTGGCGGGTGACATCAGCGGTCCCGGCGTCCTTGGGACATCCATCGGCACTGCCACTTCGAGCGGCAAACCAGTCTTCGTGTTGAGCGGGAATAACGTGAACTGGACGGGGGGCATCTGGAATGGCGTCGGCGGTGCATCGGGCGGTGGTGCGGGCCATTTGCGCATTGCGCGCGCTGCTTCTGCCGGCACCGGTCCGAGTGTATCCAGCGTCGTCGGCAACCAGAGCGGCATGTATCTGTATCTGGATACCGGCGCGGCAACTTCGTCGGTCTACTCCAATGACTTTCAGTACAACAACGCCAACAATCCGATCTCCGTCTGGAGTTTGGGACCGGGTTTGGCAGCGGCAGGCGGAACTATCACCACGTTGGCCGGCAAGATCATGGGCACGGCGGGACTACTGCTCCAAGGCTATGCCACCAACGACACGGCCGTCACGGAAATCGTTCTCGCCGGTACCGTTTCGATGGGCGGCGCCAACAACAGCAGCTACAACGGCTACGGCACGACTGCCGTTGCCCAGAACTTCAACAATGGGCAGGGAGGCATTACGCTCGGTTTGACAGGCATGTCCGGTCTATCCGCGATCGGCGCAGCCAATCTGATTGACCTGCCGAGCGGTTCCGGGGCGGCCACCAACGGCGCCCTCGGCTTCGTCCGCTTCCGATGGCGTGCAGAGCTTCATCCCCGGCGCGGTCGGGCCCGGCTACTTGGCGGCGTTGAGCAAGGCCGGCAGCGGCAACGACCGGCGCTTTGGCTATCTCCTGACCGGCACAAATGCGGCCACAGGCGCAAGCGCGACGACCTATCAGCTGCCCGAAGGCAATTGCTTCGTCATCGGCTCGCGCGGGGCCGGCACCCAGGTCGGCGTCTTTGGCGCGGCCGGCGGCGGCACGGCGACGTTGCTGGGCGCGGGCACGAACCTGTTTGGTTTCCCGACCGGCGACATCAACGTCCACGCCAACAGCCAGACCGATGCGCAGACGCTCAGTCTCCTGGTTCGCGGCACGGGTGACACGCTCGTGCTCGGCGATGCAACGACCCCGGTGGTCTTTACTCCCACATGGGGCGACAGCGGCCCTTCGACCGTCATCACCATGATGCGCGACCGGACCGGCTCGACAACTCTCAGCAAGATCGGCGCGGGCACGCTGGTCCTCAGCAATGTTCAATTCACCAGCGTCGGTTGGGGACGCTCTTCGACACCCTCTTGCTGGGCGGCAGCGCCGGGCTGACCAACTACACGATTGCATCCTTCAGCGCCGGTAACTTGTCGGGCACTTTCGAGAACGTGCTGAACCTGCCCGGCACGCACTTGGTGGTGTACGACAAC
>JBFZFE010000205.1:0-3123 GCA_041306525.1 Verrucomicrobiota bacterium
TATCCCGGTGACGAGCGGCTCACCAAATGCAAATGCGCGGACTGTACGAAGATTGCCAACCACTTCCGCGGCACCAAATGGCACGAGCACTCGTTGGACAAGCTGTTGGACTTCCCCACGGCCATTTATCAGTTCACGCCCGAGGCGTTGCGGTATTTCCTGCCGGCGTTCATGACCAAGTCGCTGGGCCAATGGGAGGAAACCTGCCTGATGCCATTCCTGATCATGCGTCAGTTCGCGCCGCCGACCGATGGAGCCAAGGCGCTGCCGACCCGCGAGCAGACGGAACGCTGGGCGCTTTTCAACATGGCGCAACGCCTCGCGGTGGCGGCTTATCTCCGCGAGTATGCGCGTGCCGAAAACGTGCTCCAGCGCGAGGAAGTGTTGCGCACCATCGCGCATCTGGAGACGCCGGCGCCCGCCAAGTAGGCGTTCTTCATTCCGGGAAATCTGCCACCAACAGGCAGCCGGCCCCG
Organism: Verrucomicrobiota bacterium; assembly: GCA_041306525.1. GTDB lineage: Bacteria > Verrucomicrobiota > Verrucomicrobiia > Palsa-1439 > Palsa-1439 > JBFZFE01. Next base: position 477 of record JBFZFE010000205.1, read on the forward strand.
TTCAACTCACCGGCCACCGCACAACGTTCACCGTGCCGGGCGACACCAAACGGAATCAGGCCGGGGACGCTCGTCGAGAACTGCACGTCAAAGGCCGGCGAATAGACCCGTAGAAACGCGCCCGCGCTTTCGTTGGTCTGCCAGGCATCGGGCGTGAAACGGAACCCGTCGAAGTGACGTCCCACCACCAACATCCTTCCCCCCGGCAACGCCACCGCGTCGATTCCCCAGGCCGCAATAGTGCCTTTGCCGGGCACATTGCCGGCAATGTGGTTTCCGCTGACAAGCGCGCCTGTCTGCTGGTCCAACTGCACCGCTGTTCCCCAGAACAGGGTGCGGCCTTTGAAGCCACTGACCATTCCTTTCAGGCCCCGTGCCGGCTGGCGCCAGTCGAGCGGGTCCTGGCGCAACACCGAATTGCCGCCATCGCCGATGGTCGTTACCAGCAGGTTGCCGTCATCAGCCAGCGCCACCGAACTCACGCCGGCGTCGCTGACCAAGCCGTTGAGCCGGTAATCATCCCCCGACAACGGGTCCGGCGAATAGGCTTTCCATACGACCTTGCCGGCGCCGTCGAGTTTCCACAGGAACGGACACCACCACGGCTCCCGCGCCGTTGCCGATGCCGACCAGCCGCCGATGTAGATGGTATCGCTGCCATCGGTGCGCAGCCGCAACAGCCGCGGGTTGCCATAGGTCTCATGTTTCCACCAAGGGCGGACAGCGGCGCTGGCGGCGGGGTTGACGCGCGGGGTGTAGATTTCTTTTCGCCACCGGCGTTGCGACAGGTCGGGGGAAAGCCGGCTGAGATAATCACAGACATGATTGAAGTTCTCCTTGGCCTCTGCCGGCGTCCCTGCCGGCAGGCCGCGGTCATAGCCGCCATCGTGCGCGACGACGACGTCACCATTTGCCAGGAACCCGATCCCGGTGGGTTGCCACGCCCATTCGCGCACGTAACCTTTCACGCGTGGAATGTCCCAGACCTGTTGCCAGCCTTCGAGGTAACGGCCGCTCTCGATCCGTTCCAGCGTGGCCGGCAACCGCACCACAAAGGGCGCGCCGCGCGACCCCAGTCCCGGCGGCGGGGTGGGCACCCGATTCGCCCTCGGTGTTTCATGGCCATCCGGCAGCTTGGGAGTCGCAAGCCGATTGGTGATGGCCAGCGGATACGGCGACCCGATCAGCGCGGCCAAATCCTCGGTGGCATAGCCGCCCACGTAAACGCCGTTTGAGTTGACCGCCACGCTGGTGACCAAGGCGATGCCTTCGGCAAATTGCGTGTAGGCGAGTTGACGTGAACCGTCGGGGCTGTAACGCGCCACGAACCCGTGCCCGCACAACGGGCGGGCCGAAGGCGTCCCCAACGTGAGCGCCGGTTCGGCGGCGACCGTGTTGCCGGCCACATAGATTGTCCCGTCGTCGGCAATCGTGACGGCCTGCAAATCGCCCTTGCCGGGCAGGGAGACCGTTTTCACCAGCGTGGGCGTGCCGGCATGGACCACGAGCGTCGAGAGAATCCAGACAACCAGAAAATGAGCGCCACTCATGAGTTTAACAACACGCGCGCCGGCTCAAGGATGCGCGAGGATTGCGCCCACTTGTTCCGCAAGCTTCGCGTAATCCGCTTTTCCTTCCCAAAACGCGCGCAATTGGCCGGTCCGGTCGTAAATGAAGGTGGCCGGCAACGCCCCGCTCCAGCGGGCATCCAAACCGGCCATAAACGCGCTGTCTTTCTCGGCTTTCCAGTAGGTGGTGAATGTCACGCCTTGCTCGGCGAGAAACCGTTTCGCACTCGGGAATTCACTCTCCAAGTCCGCCGACACCAGCAACACCTTGAGACCTTTGTCGCGCCATTCGCGTTCCAGCCGCAACAGGTCGGGAAACTCCTCCCGGCAGGGACCACACCAAGTCGCCCAGATGTTGACCAGCACCGCCTGGGCGCCGCTCTGCGTCACCAGTTGCCGCAGTTCCGCCGATGTGACCGGCTGGACGGCGGCATCACCCGCCACCTTCGGTCGGTCGCCGCCACAGCCCAACCCCAACAGGCAGATTAGAAACAGGCGATACATGGCGCAAAGATACGTCGGGCTCGTGATGTTCACAATGCGCGCTCCAGGATTTCGGTCAACTCGGCGTTGGTAAGCAGAATGGGATTGCCCTTCATGCTGCTGGCTTGGGCGGCCCGTTGCGCGATGCCGGGAATGTCCGCGGTTTTCAGTCCATAGGCCGCCAACCCCGGTATGGCCAGCGTCTTGACCATGGCGCGGGCCCAGTGGATGCCATCGGCCGTTTTCATGCCGGGCGCGTTGTTGAGCAGGCGCGCCAGCTCGAAATATCGATGGAGGGCGGGGTTGCCCAAGTCGCGTTGCTGCAAGGCGCGCACATTGATTTCCATGACGTGCGGCAACAGCGCCGCGCAGACCGCCCCATGCGGCGCCGCCAACATCCCGCCAATCGGCGCCGCGAAACCATGGACTGCCCCGAGCCCGGCGTTCGCCAGCGCCAACCCGCCCAGCAGGCTCGCCAGCGCCATGTCGGCCCGCGCGGCGGCATCGTCGCCATTCTGGAAGACGCGCGGCAACGCTTCGGCAGCGCGGCGGATCCCATCGCGACACAACGCATCCACCAGCGGATTGGCCCGGCA
>JBFZFE010000206.1:0-9827 GCA_041306525.1 Verrucomicrobiota bacterium
CAAAATGCTCGGCCACCTTCTTCTGGATGAGGGCGATGGTGACGGTCTTGCGCGCTTCTTCGTGGAGGACGTCGCGGAGGAGGGATTCGACGGCTTCGATCGTGAGGTGTTTGCCGGTAAAAGAACCATAGGAGGCCACCCGCACGAGGGCTCCCTCCAGACGACGGATGTTGGTCTTAATCTTCTCGGCCAGAAACGTCAGGACCGCATCGGGCAACTCGACCTTCAGTGCCGCCGCCTTTTTGCGGATGATGGCGATTCGGGTTTCCAGCGCGGGAGGCTGCAGGTCGGTGACCAACCCCCATTCAAAGCGGGAGACCAGCCGTGCTTCGAGGTTCGCGATCTCAGCGGCCGGGCGGTCACTGGAGAGCACAATCTGCTTGTGGGCATCGAAAAGTGAGTTGAACGTGTGGAAGAATTCTTCCTGCATCCGTTCCTTGCCAGCCAGGAACTGGATGTCGTCAATCAGCAGCACATCCGCGTGCCGGTACTTTTTCCGGAACTTGGTGAGGGTGCTGTTCTGGACGGCTTGAATGAAATCGTTGGTGAACTCCTCGCAGGAGATGTAGCAGATCCGCCGGGCCTGCCCGTGGCCGGCAACGTAATGGCCGATGGCCTGCATCAGGTGCGTCTTACCGAGACCAACCCCGCCATACATGAAGAGCGGGTTGTAGGCCTTGGCGGGGGACTGCGCGACAGCCAGGGCGGCCGCGTGGGCGTGATGGTTGTTGGGGCCGATCACGAAGGACTCGAATGTATAGCGCGGATTCAACTTCACATCCGCCGGTACCTGGTTTTTTCCCGGCTTGGACGCCGCACTTGGCTCGGGCACAGAAGAGATGGCCGGTATCTTCGTGCCGGCGGGTGGTTCGGCCACCACGAGTTTCACCTCGACTGGCTCTTGGGCGACTTTGCTGACGACCTCGCGGATGAGTGGCAGGAAATTGTCCTGGAGCCAGATGCGGGAGAATTCGTTGGCGACACCCAGTTGCAGGGTGCCCTCTTGCAGGCCCAAGGAATGGATGGGGGCGAACCAACGATTGAAGAGGTCCGGATTCATCGCGCGCAGCATTGCGCACGCGTTCTTCCACAAGTTGTTATGCATGTCCGATTGCAGTCTCCTGAGCCAAGTTATTCACAGGCTGCCAACAGCCAGCCGTTCGCGCCACCCCGGTACGCATGGGACCAGAGACGAGGGACCCGCAAGAGACCGCACAGACCGGCAACTGATGATGTGCAACATGACAACAACGCCATTTTCAGCCTTCAACATCGGTCATTGCCCCGCAAACATCGCAATTACCCGTTTTTACGCGGGCTCGGCAACAACCCCGGCATGCATCACCAGTCCGACGGACATCAGAGATTGTGATTCCTGCTAAATCCTTAACCTGAGACGTAGCGGCAAACAGCCGCAGTGTATCTCGTTTTGGCTCAAGTTGTTCACAACTTATTCACAACCCTTAATTGCTCTCGCCTTCGCTTTGGCGGCGCGCAGCATAGTCATCGTCGCCGAGGGGCTCAAGAAAAAATTCCTGCGCAGAAACAAATCACACACCGGTCGCGCCAAACTCGACAAAAAAGTTGGGGCACGTCAACGTGACGTGCCCCAACTCAGAGTGTGTACTGACCGGCTTAGCAGTCGTAGTACATGTGGAATTCGTACGGATGCGGGCGCAAGCGAATCGCGTCCTGTTCCTTGCGCTTCATCTCAATCCACTGGCTGATGACGTCGGCTGTGAAGACGTCGCCCTTGAGCAGGAAGTCGTGATCCTTCTCGAGGTTGTCGCACGCTTCGGCAAGGCTGCCGGGCATCGACGGAACCTTCTTCAGTTCTTCGGGCGGCAGCTCGTAGATGTTCTTGTCGAGCGGTTCGCCCGGGTCGATGCGGTTCTGGATGCCGTCGAGACCGGCCATCAACATGGCGGCCATGGCGAGGTAGATGTTTGCGGACGGATCCGGCGGACGGTACTCGATGCGCTTGGCTTTCGGGCTCGGCGAGTAGGTCGGGATGCGGATGGAGGCCGACCGGTTGCGCGAGCTGTAGGCGAGGTTGACCGGCGCTTCGTAACCAGGCGTCAAACGCTTGTAGCTGTTGACGGTCGGGTTGGTGATCGCGGCGATCGCCTTGGCGTGCTTGAGGATGCCACCAATGTAGTAGAGGGCCATTTCGCTCAGGCCGGCGTACTTGTTGCCGGCAAAGAGGGGCTTGCCCTTCTTCCAGAGCGACTGGTGGACGTGCATGCCGGAGCCGTTGTCGCCGAACAGGGGCTTGGGCATGAAGGTGACCGTCTTGTTGTAGCGTTTGGCCACATTCTTGACGATGTACTTATAGAGCATCATGTCGTCGCCCATCTGGACGAGCGAATTGAACCGCAAATCGATCTCAGCCTGACCGGCGGTGGCGACTTCGTGGTGCTCGCGTTCGACGCGGAGGCCGCAGTCGCGCATGACGTTGATCATCTCATTGCGGATGTCCACCTGCGTGTCGGCGGGGGCGACGGGGAAGTAACCTTCCTTGTGGCGGATTTTGTTGCCGAGGTTGGGTCCCTCTTCGCGGCCACTGTTCCAGATGCCTTCGTTGGAATCCAAGAAGTAGAATCCACTGCGCGAATCCTGACCGTAGCGGACCTCGTCGAAGATGAAAAACTCGGCTTCGGGCCCGAAAAACGCCGTGTCGGCGATGCCGGTGCTCTTGAGGAAAGCTTCGGCTTTCTTGGCGACGTTGCGCGGGTCGCGGCTGTAAGGCTCCCGGGTCATCGGATCGATGGCGTCAGCCACGAGGCTCAATGTGGGGACTTTGGGGAATGGATCAAGGACGGCGGTGTTGGCGTCGAGCAGCAGGACCATGTCGCTGGCTTCAATGCTCTTCCAGCCGCGGATCGATGAACCGTCGAAGCCGAGGCCTTCTTCAAACACCGATTCATCGAGTTCGGCGACCGGAATGCAGAAATGCTGCCAAGTGCCGAGGAAATCGCAGAATTTGATGTCCACGAGCTGGACGTTCTTGTTTTTACACAGTGCCATTACTTCTTTGGGTGTCATCTTTTCTTCTCCAGCGCAAATTGCGGGAATTCACGCGTGTGGGTTGTGTGATCGGGTTAAACTGCTTGATCGCCCCGCTCTTCCGTGCGGATCCGCAGAGCCTGCTCGACAGGCAACACGAAGATCTTGCCGTCGCCAATCTTGCCGGTCCGGGCGGACTTGCTGATGGCGTTGACGGCCGCTTCGACGGAGCTGTCGGGCAGAACGACCTCGAGTTTCAGTTTCGGCAGGAAATCCACGGTATATTCACTGCCGCGGTAGATTTCCGTGTGCCCTTTTTGTCGCCCAAAACCCTTCACTTCCGAAACCGTCATGCCTTGCACGCCAATGCTGGCGAGCGCCTCTTTGACGTCTTCGAGCTTGAAAGGTTTGATAATTGCCTCAATTTTCTTCATGACTTTTTTCCCTCACAGTGCCTCGGATACTAGAGATACACCTATGGGCTGTAAACAGAAAATCTCCCGTTCACAGCGCCCACCAACGTCCCACCGAGCACACCTAAGTTGGGCTGAAGGGCAAGTCAGCAGCGGCAGTGCCAGCGACGATGGCTTTGCTCTCCTCACTTGAATAACCAACTGACTCCGAGTGATTTGCGAAAACAACGGCGTTCGCCAGCTGCCGGTTTGGGCTGCTGGCATGGGTGGCGATTCAGCCAAGCTGATTAAAAAACAACAGCCTCGCGTCGCCATGAGTTGCGCCGAGCTTTGCTGTTGAGGGCCAGAGGCAAGCATGATAGTTTGCGCCCATTCATGGACGCTCCCGGTAATGTTGCGCGGACGGTTCACTGCCACGCTTGCCAGCAAGTCGTTGATCTGACCGGATTGGAGGGCTTCACCAATGTGCGGTGTCCCTACTGCGATGCGGTCATGGTCGTCCCCGTCGAGTTTGGCAATTATCTCCTCCTCAGTGTGTTGGGCGTTGGCGGGATGGGAACTGTCTACAAGGCGATGGACCTCGCGTTGCACCGGTTCGTCGCTCTCAAGGTTCTCAAGCCCAAGCTCGCCGCCGACCCTGAATTCATTGCCAGCTTCAGCCGGGAAGCGCGTGCGGCGGCCGCGGTCAGCCACATCAACGTCTGCCAAATCTACTCCTTTGGCCAGCACGAGGGCCACTACTACATTGCGATGGAACTGCTCGAAAAGAGCAGTCTCGACGAACGCATCACCCAACAGTCCAAGCTCGATGAAGAGACCGTTCTCAAGATCGGCATCCTGGTCGCCACCGGTTTGCGGGCCGCGTTTCAATCCGGTCTCTTGCACCGCGACGTCAAGCCCGGCAACGTTCTGTTCAATGGCGATGGCGTCCCCAAGATCGTTGATTTTGGCCTCGCCCGCGGGCACGAAACACAAGTCGAACAGACCACCGGCCAGCCGATTTGGGGAACTCCCTACTACATCGCGCCCGAGAAACTCCTGAACCACGGCGACGATATCCGCAGCGATATCTATTCCCTCGGCGCCACGCTCTTCCACGCCCTTGCCGGCCGTCCCCCGTTCGAGGCGGCCACCGCCACCGATGTGGCCGTCAAGCACACCACGCAGCCGGTAACCTCGCTCAAGACATTTGTCCACGGCATCCAGGAACAGACCGCACAGGCCATCGGGCGCATGCTCGCGAAGAATCCGGCAGATCGCTATCCCGATTACGACCAGCTCATCGCGGATCTGGAAGGCGCCCTCGCCAACCTGAAAGCGGCGCAAGCCGAGAGGGCCATCGTCGTCACCGACACCGGCGAACGGATCTCCCTCAAATCACTCCTCAGCACCATCGCCGTCCTGGTCGTCGGCCTCATCGCCATCGTTCTGATCGTCGTCAACCGGGAACGCCTTTTCAGCAGCCAACCCGCAACGGGCGGCGCCAGCAATGCCACCGCCACCACTGGTGCCAACAACGCCGTTGTTGAAACGGAGGTCAGTTTCCACGCGGCCATTCCGTTGGGACGGCTCTGGCAGGCCGCCGCCGATGAGGCGCTGCAAAGGAACACGGCCAAGGCGGTGGAAACCTATGCCAGCATCCGCAGTCATCTGGCCGACTACCCGCGTCATCGCGAGTGGGTCGATTTTTATGAGGGGCTCGTCCTGCTCGCGGCGGAACGCCCACTGGAAGCCGCTGCGCGGTTTGCGAGCGCCACCAATCAACAGACGCGCATCGAGGACCCCAAATCCGTGGGCACGGTCAACTTCATCCCGGTCCTGGCCGCGGCCATGCTCGACAAAGCGGACCTGACCGAGCTGGAGCAGAACGCCCGGCAAATGCCAAGCTGGGCCGAAGGCGTTGTTCACTTGGCCGCTGGGTTCAAGCACCTGCAGAAAGGTGAGTTGGCCCGTGCCGCGACCGCCTTGCAGCAGCATGAACGCACCATTTACGGCCAGCAACGCCGCTGGATCTCCGTGCTCCAGCCCTTGGCCGGTCAGTTGCGTGCGGAGATTGCGCCCTTGCGGCCAACGCGCTGAATGTGGCCCGGGAGCAGGAGTTCAAGAACCGCCAGACGGCGCTCACCGCGATCCAAAATGCCTTGGCACAAACCAAGCACAGCGTCGTCCAACCTCAACTCAAGCAGCGCGAGGCGGAACTCAAGGCGGCCCTCAACCGGTAAGGTCGACCTTACCGGCGGTGCACAATCAGTACGTGGCGGAGTGGATCGACAGCGAGTTTTGCACGTGGGTGACCCCCGCCACCGCTCGTGCGGCGGCTTCCGCCCGCCAAGCGGCGCGCACCGAGGTCACGGTCCCGCTCAATGTCACGATTCCATCTTTCACGACGGCCACGACGCTGCTCAACTCGGGGCCTTCGGAGGACAAGCGGCGCCGCACTTCCGAGCTGATGGATTCATCTGAACGCATCTGGTCGCTGTCGAGGGGCGGACGGGCGCCAAGCGTCTGGTCGGCCGGTGGCTGTGGCGTGGCGCAACCGACTGCGCCGGCCAAACACAAGAGAAGAAGAATTCGTTTCATGCGTGCTGCACCCTAAACCATTGGCGCGGAAAATCAAAGACCGCAGCGGCCGGTATCGTTGACACTCACGCCCGGCGTTCCTATAGTCCGAAACCAAAGGAGGAAGTTTTGCCGGAGCTCGCTTTCATCAACGGGGGATTTGTGTCGCTGGACCGCGCCATGGTGCATGTTGAGGATCGTGGATACCAGTTTGCCGACGCTGTCTATGAGGTGGTCCGCACCTATGGCGGGCGGCCCTTTGCGCTGGCGGAGCATCTGGACCGGCTCTGGCGAAGTTTCGAGGGAATTCAACTGGTCCCGAACTTCACGCGCAGCGAGTTGACGGGTTGGATCCAGGAAGGCGTGAAACGCGCGGGGTTCCCCGAGGCGATGGTGTACGTGCAAGTCAGCCGCGGCCAGGCGCGTCGTCACCGCGGCATACCGGCCAACGCCGCGCCGGTGCTTGTCATCACCGTGCGGGCGTTACCGGACTCGGCGCAGCTGCGGGCTGATGGCATCACCTGCATTACGGTGCCGGACCAACGGTGGGGGCGCTGCGACATCAAGAGCGTGGCCTTGCTGGCCAATGTGCTCGCGTACAACCAAGCCAAACAGGCCGGTGCCAGTGACGCGATTTTTGTCGAGACCGACGGCACGGTGAACGAGGCCACGGCGGGCAACATCTTTCTGGTCAAGGAAAGCAGGCTGATCACGCCGTCGAAGAGCCCGAAGCTGCTCGGCGGCATCACCCGCGACAAACTGCTGCTGGCGGCGACGGCGGCCGGCATCGGCTGCGAAGAGCGGCGTGTCACCACGGCTGAGTTGCTGGCCGCGGATGAAATGTTTCTCAGCAGCACGACGGCCGAGGTTGTGCCGGTGCTGGCGTTGAACGGCTCCAAGATTGGCGATGGCCGCCCTGGTCGCGTCAGCGCGCGATTGTACGAGGCGTTCGTGCGGGCCTATGTGGGTCTGGGCACGTAGACTGCTCGAAGAGAAACGCTGATGAGTTCTGCATCCCCGCGAAAAATTGCGTTCTTCTCGTGGTCGCCGCGCGCGCGATTGTACGGCTTGGCCATCATCGTCTGTCTGGTCTATTTGCTGGTCGGTCGTTTGAGCAGCAGTGAGCTGCAATGGGTGCAGGTCTACCTGCCGTTGAGCACCGCGTCGGTGTTGCTGGTGACCGCGGCGGGGATCGAATCCTATTTCCTGCTGCGCCAATGGCAGAGACGGCACGCCGAACTCGTCGAGCTGCGCGAGCGCGAACAGGAGCTGTCGCAGCGTTTGGCCGCGCAACGCCAGTCGATCCTGAACCAGGTCTCGCGGGCGTTGATCGACAAACTCGACAGCCGCCACATTCCCCAGGAAGTTTTCGAGCGGACCGCCGCCTTGTTCGAGGGCGACATTGTGGCTGTCTGGTTTGGCAACTACAGTCCCGGTGTTGCCTTCGAACTGCAGGGCTGCTCGGGCCTGGATGAGGCGACCACGCGCAGCTTGGCCGCCATCACGCATGCCACGCCTTGCTTCGAGACGGTTCTCACGCGTGGGAAGGCCGCTGTGGTGCAGGAGTTCGCACGGGATACGACCACGCGCTTTGCCGAGTTTTGCCAGACCACCGGCCTCGGCACCGCGTTGCTCAGTCCGATCATCACGCGCGGCAACACGGCGGGTTTGATCGCTGTTTTCTACCGGCAGGCGCGCCCCTTGCCGAACGCCTTCCCGGCCGAACTGCAAACCATTGCGAACCTGATTGCCGGCTCGCTCCAGGCCGAGGAACTTTACCGGGATCTCGTCCAGATCCAGAAAATCGATTCCCTCGGGACACTGGCCAGCGGCATCGCGCATGACTTCAACAATGTGCTGGCAGCCATCCTGGGCTGCGCCAGTTATGTGAAGCAGCAGACCGACCCGGCCAGTCCGGCTTACCGGTACCTCGATGCCACCGAGAAAAGCGCGCACCGTGGTGCCGCGCTGACCAAACAGCTCTTGTCTTTTGTGCGGCGCGAAAGCCCGCGCGTCACCGTGTTGGACCCGAACGATGTGCTCGAAAGCACGCTCGAGATGATCGAGCACAGCTTCGACAAGAACATCGTCATCCATCGCCGTCTCGCGCCCGAGCTCGGGCGCGTGGAGATGGATCCGTCGCAACTCGAACAAATCATCTTGAACGTCGCCGTCAACGCTCGCGACGCGATGCCGCAAGGCGGCACGTTCACGATTGCCAGCCGCAACGCCCGTCTTGATGCCGCGGACCCGAGCCGTCCCATGATGACCTTGCCGGACGGTCACTATGTCGTCCTGAGCTTTCGCGACACCGGTCACGGGATGGATGAGCTGACGTTGAAACGCGTTTTCGAACCATTCTTCACCACGAAGAGCCGCGGCAACGGCACCGGTTTGGGATTATCGGTCGTGCAGAGCATCGTGCGTAGTTTCGGTGGTGAAATCCGCGCCGCCTCGGCACTTGGCAAGGGCGCCTTGTTTGAGGTGTATCTGCCGATCACAACCAAACCGTTGCCCGTCAAGCCGAAGGTCAGCGGCAGCAAGGCCCGCGGCGGCGCGGAGTGCATTTTGATCGTCGAAGATGAAGAGGTCATCCGGGAGATGGCCAAGCTCGAATTGGAGGCCCGCGGCTATCATGTGGCCGAGGCGGTTGACGGGCTGGCGGCCCTTGAACTCTACCGGCGTGACTGGCGGAAGATTGATCTCGTGCTCGCCGACATGGTGATGCCGCGGATGAGCGGCCCGGAGTTGTTCGAGCAAATGAAACAGATCAACGGCAATGTTCGTCTGGTGGTGTCCAGTGGCTACAGCCACGACTTGGAAGGCCGGCGCATGCTCGAGCATGGCTGCCTCGGTTTTCTCCAGAAACCCTATTCACCGGAAGCGCTTTGTCACACGATTCGGTCCGTCCTCGACTCGGGCCTTTGATCAACCTGCTGTTCTCGCCACCACCCAGCGGAGGGTGCGCTTCATGACGGGGGCCGACAGCAGCACGCTGATGTGACCATGCCGGGTGCGCCAGCAGACCGGGTCCTGCCATTGGCGGCAAAGCTCCTCAATTGTGTCGATGGGCGCAAACAAATCATGTTCGGAAGCCACCACCAGCAGGTTGTCGCGCGAAAGAAGCGGCTGCCGCGAAATCAGGTTCAGCGGGGAAAGATCGGGCCGGGCGCCATTGAGACTCCGTCGCAAGGGACGACAGAACACCGCCTCATCAATCAATCGGTCCGGCCGCACGACAGGAGTCATCAACACCGCCAAGGCAAGCTGCGGTTCCACACACGCCAGGATGCCCGTCAGCCATGCGCCCAAGGAAATGCCCCAGACTCCAATGCGCTCACAGCCCTGCGTCCGCAGCCAGGACACCAACGCCCGCGCATCCAGAATGGCTTGGTGTGCCGCGAGCGCGACATGCAGCAAATTGCCGGTAATAAAATTGCTCGGCGGCCCGTTCTGCCGGGCGGAGGCGGGGCGGCGTCGTCCATGATAAGGAAGCTCGAAGATGACGACGTTGAAACCGGCGCGTTGGAAGCGGCGGGCGAGCAAGGGAAACAATGTGTGATAGCCCGCCTCCGCGTTCCAGCCATGCACCAGCACGATGGCCCGCGGCGGTGAGCCATCCGCTGCTGCCCGGTAAAGCCGCCCGTTGACCGTGTTGTTGCGCGGCCACGGCGTCACCAAAGGGGATGTGAACTGAAACCGACCATCCTTGCCGGGCGCCAAACCCACTGGTGGTTCAACAATGGCTCCGCCGCCGAAATCAGTGCGATGCACCAGCGCCTCCGCCTGCGCCAGCTGTTCACCGGACAACGCGCAATCCCGCACGGTGCGTGAAGCCAGCCGGATGGA
>JBFZFE010000207.1:0-16893 GCA_041306525.1 Verrucomicrobiota bacterium
CGCGTCGCGCCGATGATAACGGTCCGTTCTGCGCCATCGCTTTCAAAATCTGGAGCGATCCGTACGTCGGTAAACTGATTTTCTTCCGCGTCTATTCCGGCAAGATCGCCAAGGGCATGACCGTTTACAATCCGCGAAACAACAAGCGGGAGCGTATTGGTCGCCTGATGGAGATGCACGCCAACGAGCGTGAAGAGATTGAGACCTGCTATTCCGGTGACATCGGGGCGCTCGTGGGAATCAAGAACATCACCACTGGTGATACGATCTGTGACGAAGACCATCCGATCATGCTTGAGTCGATGTCCTTCCCAGAGCCGGTGATTGCCATGGCCATCGAGCCGAACAGCAAGGCTGACCGCGACAAGATGAGTGCCGCGCTGCAACGACTCGCGGAAGAAGATCCAACTTTTCGCATCACCTCCAACGAGGAAACAGGCCAAACGATCATCAGCGGAATGGGTGAGTTGCACCTGGACATCATCAAGGACCGCATGTTTCGCGAGTTCAATGTCCAGGCGCAAGCCGGCAAGCCACAGGTTGCCTACCGTGAAACCATCACCCGCACTTCGGAAGGTGAAGGCAAGTTCATTCGCCAATCCGGTGGTCGCGGCCAATACGGCCACGCCATTGTTTCGATTATGCCGGGTGAGAAGGGTGCGGGCATCGTGGTTGAGAACAAGGTTGTTGGTGGCACGATTCCGCGCGAGTACATCCCCGCCGTTCAAAAGGGCATCATCGAAGCAGCTCAGACTGGTGTGATCGCCGGTTATCCTGTCGTCGATGTCACAGTTCACATCCTCGAAGGCAGCTATCACGAAGTCGATAGTTCAGAAATCGCTTTCAAGTTGGCCGGCAGTTTTGCCTTCAAGGAAGCAGCCCAGAAGGCGGCGCCGATCATGCTCGAACCTGTCATGGACGTTGAAGTCATCACGCCGGAAGAACACATGGGCAACGTGATCGGCGACTTGAGCAGTCGTCGCGGTCGCGTCGAGAACATCGAACATCGAAATAACTCGGTCATCGTTCATTCGCGCGTTCCGCTGGCGGAGATGTTCGGCTATGCTACGGGCTTGCGTTCGTTGACCCAAGGGCGGGCAAGCTACTCGATGGAACCGGCAAATTTTGAAAAGGTGCCGGAAGGCATTCTGGCTCAGATCTTGGACAAGAACTCGAAGAAGTCATGAACAATCAACGCATCAGAATCCGCCTGAAAGGCTACGATCACCGATTGCTCGACCAGTCGGCGCATGAAATTGTGGAGACGGCCAAGCGCACCGGCGCCAAGGTTGCCGGTCCCATCCCGTTACCGACTGACATTTGGCGGCACACCGTGAACCGCTCGCCACACGCAGACAAGAAGAGCATGGAACAGTTTGAAATGCGCACCCACAAGCGCCTGCTGGACATTATTGATCCAACGGCGAAAACGGTGGATGAACTGAAGAAACTCAACCTGCCCGCGGGTGTGGATATCACCATTAAGATTTAAGTCATGGAACTCCTCGGCAGAAAAATTGGAATGACGCAGGTCTTCGACGCGCACGGCAACTTTGTTGGTGCCACCGTCGTGGAAGTCGGCCCTTGCGTTGTGCTGCAAAAGAAGACAGCAGCGACCAAGGACAAATACAACGCGGTGCAACTCGGCTTCGGCGAACGCAAGGCCAAGAATGCCGGCAAGCCATTGATTGGTCACTGCAAAAAGGCAAATAGCGCCCCGGCCGCCTTCGTTCGCGAAGTGCGCTTGGGAACTGAGCCGTCTTGGAATGTTGGCGACAAGGTCACGGTGAAAGAATTCAAGCCTGGTGAGTTTGTTGACGTGATTGGCACGACCAAAGGAAAAGGCTTCCAAGGCGTCGTGTTCCGCCACAAATTCGCCGGCGGCCCGATGACGCACGGTAACAAAGGGTGGAAACGACGTTCGGGAGCGATTGGCGAGCGTCTGACCCCCGGTCGCGTGTTCCGTGGTCAGCGTATGCCTGGTCACATGGGCGCGAAGAATGTCACCACCCAGAACCTGCGCGTCGTGCAGGTTCGCGAGGGGGATAACATCCTGTTGATCGAAGGCGCCATACCCGGTGCCAAAGGTGCGTACGTCGTGGTGCGCCACGCAAAGAAGAAGGGCGTCGCGACAGCGGCGAAGGCGGCGTAAAATGAAACTCTCGGTCATTGATATTGCAGGGAAGGCCAAGGGCGAGGTTGAATTCGCCGACGAGTTGCTGATCAAGAACGGCAAAGGCTCGCAAGCGGTACATGATGCCGTTGTCGCCTTCATGGCCAACCAACGTCTCGGGACAGCGAAGACGAAGCAGATGGGCGAAGTCGCTGGAACGGGCAAGAAACCATGGAAGCAAAAGGGCACCGGCCGTGCTCGTGCGGGATCCTTCCAGTCTCCCTTGTGGCGTGGCGGCGCAGTGACGTTTGGGCCGCAACCACGAGACTACTCGAAGAAGATCACCAAGAAGACCAAGTCGCTGGCCTTCCGTAAAGCCCTGAGCGAACGTTTGTTGGCGGGTGATTTTGTGATCCTTGACGATCTGAAGCTCGCCGATCACAAGACCAAATCGCTGGTGGCGGCGCTTAACATTGTCGCCCCCCAGGCGACGACGTTGGTAGTGGCCGAAGCGGTGGACAACAATCTGAAATTAGCGGCGCGCAATCTGCCCAAAGTGCAGGTCGAGCCCGCTGATTCGGTCAACGTCTACGAGTTGTTGCGATTCGACAAGATCGTAGTGACCAAGAGTGCATTGGTTAAGCTACAGGCACGGGCAGGCAAGGCATGAAGGATCCTTATCAAGTCATCAAGACCGTCCGCTTGACGGAAAAAGGCGCCACCGCCGCGGAAGCACACAATCAGTATCAACTGGTTGTGGCCAAGGCTGCGAACAAGGTGGACATCAAGCAGGCCGTGGAAAAGACCTTCAAGGTGAAGGTGCTCCGCGTCAACACGCTGCACGTTCGCGGCAAAGCGCGACGTCAGAACACCAAACAAGCTGGCTGGTCGTCATCGTGGAAGAAAGCGGTTGTGACGCTCAAAGACGGCGACAAGATCGAGATTGCGTAGGTAGATCATGGGCCTCAAGACATTCAGACCATTAACACCTTCACTGCGCTGGACCGTGCGCTCCGATTTCGCGGAGATCACCAAGAGCAAGCCGGAGAAGAAACTCACCGTTGCCAAGCGCAAGACTGGCGGACGCAATTGCCACGGGCGTAGCACCTCGCGTGGCATTGGCGGCGGTCACAAACAACGCTACCGGATCATCGACTTCAAGCGCGACAAGGTGGGCGTACCCGCCATTGTCGAAGCCATTGAGTATGATCCGAACCGCTCGGCGCGCATTGCCCTGTTGAAGTACAAGGATGGCGAAAAGCGTTACATCATTGCACCTATCGATCTGAAGATTGGTGTCACGTTGATGAGCGGCCCGGATGCTGAGTTGTCGGTCGGCAACGCCCTGCCGCTGCGGAACATTTTGCCGGGCATGCCGATTCACAACATTGAGCTCCACCGCGGCAAGGGCGGTCAGCTCTGCCGCAGTGCCGCAATGTCGGCGCAGATCCTCGCGCTGGAAGGCGATTACGCCATGGTGAAGTTGCCGTCGGGGGAACTCCGCAAAATCCAGGCGGACTGTTTCGCCACGATTGGGCAAGTTGGCAATCCTGATCACATGAACATCTCCCTGGGCAAAGCGGGGCGCTCGCGCTGGCTTGGCATTCGCCCCATCACCCGCGGCATGGCGCGGAATCCGGTCGACCATCCAATGGGTGGCGGTCAAGGAAAGAGCAAGGGCGGTGGCGGTTGGCATCACCCAGAATCGCCATGGGGCAAGTTGGCCAAGGGCGGCAAGTCACGCCGCAAGAAGAAGTACTCGAACCGGTTCATTCTCCAGAGAAGGAAGAAATAATGGGACGTTCCCTGAAAAAAGGCCCGTTTGTGGATGAGCACCTCATGAAGAAGGTGCAGGCGATTCCGGCAGGCGAGAAGAAGCCGATCAAGACTTGGTCGCGCCGCTCGATGATCATGCCTGAGTTTGTCGGTCATACGTTCATGGTGCATAACGGCAAGTCACATCTGCCCGTTTTTGTGACGGAAAACATGGTTGGACACCGGCTGGGCGAGTTCTCGCCAACACGGACCTTCCGCAGCCACGGCGCCGCGACCGAGAAGGCCGTCGCGAAGTAAACGCGAAGGTTGTTGTGCCCCGCAAAGCGCGCAAATGGGTGATCGATTGCGGGTTGGTGGTTTTGTTCTTTGTATCAGTGGCAGTCGGAGCGGCGGAAACGGTTTCGCCCGGCAGCGAAGCGAATGAGTTGCAGGTTGTGATAAGTGCCTTGCGTGCTGACAACGCGAGGCAGCAGATCGTCATCCGTAACCTGCAAGATTCGCTGACGGCAACAAAGGCGGAGAGCGAGTTGCTGCGCAAACAGTGGGCCGAAGCGCAAGCGCGTGCGCTGACGCTGGGCGCCAATCCAGCCGATGTCGAAGCGCTGAGCGCACAAAGGAAGCTGGCGGAGGCGGTGCGGCGTTTGTCGCTGGCCGAGGCAGAGCAGAGCCGACTGGGTGAACAAGTGCGACGTCTCATTCTCGTTCTGCAATCGAATGGGAATGTGGCTGCTGAGGTCGCTGCTCTCGAAGCTGCGGAGACGGGGTCCACGTGGGGCGCTGAGAATGGCACGGCACCCACGGCAGGGCTGGCGAGCGCGAAGGTATTGAATGTCAATGTCGCGCTGAAGGCTGTCGTGCTGGACATCGGCGCGCAGCATGGCGCGAGGATTGGGATGCCAGTTGTGGTGTTTCGTGGCGACCGGGTGGTTGCCGAGTTGCGAATAGTCGATGTGCGGTCGCAAGTGAGCGGCGCGCTCATTGAGAATGCAGAGAAGGGAATCACAGTGCGAGCCGGTGACGGTGCGCGCGTGACACAGACGACGGGAGCTGAGCTTCGAGGAGCTCGGCGAGCAAGCGAAAACGAGATTTTATGGAAGTCAAAGCGATAACGAAGTACTCGCGGATGAGTCCCGCGAAGGTTGGCCCGACGGCGCGCCTGATCCAAGGCAAGAGCGCGGCGGCGGCGCTGGATGTGCTGCGGTTTATCCCGCGCAAGTCCGCGCGGCTGCTGGAGAAGACGCTGAAATCGGCCATTGCCAACGCGACCAACAACAACAAGTTGTCGGCCGACGCGCTGGTGGTGAAACGCGCCGTGGCCAATGAAGGGCCGCGGATGAAACGCTGGCAGCCCAAGGCGCGCGGCAGCGCGGGGCAGATCCAGAAGCGCTTGAGCCACATTGAGATTGTGTTGACGGACGGACAATAAAACTATGGGCCAGAAAGTAAATCCAGTTGGTTTGCGGGTGACGGTCACGAAAGACTGGCTGTCGAAGTGGTACGCGGACAAAAAGGACTTCGCGCCGTTGTTGTTGGAGGACATCAAGATCCGCGACATCGTCAAGAAGCGCCTTGCCTCTGCCGCGGTGCCGAAGATCAACATCGAACGCTATGCGAATCGGGCCCGGATCACGATCCATACCGCGCGGCCTGGCATCGTCATTGGACGCAAGGGTGCTGAAATTGACAAGCTGAAGGAAGATCTCGCGAAGATGACCGGCAAGGACATCTACGTGGATATCGTCGAAGTGAAGCAGCCGGAGACGGATGCCCAGTTGGTGGCGGAGAACATCGCGCTCCAACTCGAACGACGTATCAGCTTCCGCCGTGCAATGAAGAAGTCAGTGCAGGTAGCCATGGACATGGGCGCGCAAGGCATCAAGGTCGCATGTGGCGGCCGACTTGGCGGCGCGGAATTGGCGCGGCGCGAGAAATACCGCACCGGTAAGATTCCGTTGCACACGTTGCGGGCCGAGATTGACTACGGATTTGCCGAGGCGAACACGGTCTACGGCAAGATTGGTGTGAAAGTTTGGATCTGTAAGGGCGAACGCCAAACGGCCAAGCCAAAAGCCGCCCCCACAGCGCAGCCGGTTGGTCCGGCGCCGGCGGGAGTCTAAGAGAAACGTTTTGTAGCAGGAGAAAGATTTAACCATGCCACTGATGCCGACCAGAGTGAAGCACCGCAAACAGCAGCGGGGCAACCGTGCCGGGATTGCCTGGCGCGGCGCGACCGTGGCCTTCGGCGAGTACGGACTACAGTCGCTTGACCGCGCCTGGATCACCGGAGTGCAGATTGAAGCTTGCCGCGTGACCTTGTCCCGCCATATGAAGCGGCGTGGCAAGTTGTGGATCCGGGTGTTCCCGGACAAGCCGGTGACGAAGCGCCCGCCGGAGACCCGCATGGGCAAGGGCAAAGGCAACCCCGAGTTTTGGGTTGCCGTGGTGCGGCCCGGCAATGTGCTGTTTGAACTGGGTGGGGTGACCGAACAGTTGGCGCGCGAGTCGTTCCGGTTGGCGGCGGCGAAGTTGCCGATCAAAACACGATTTGTGAAGCGGTCCTAAAGCGAGACATACGAGCCATGAAGACGAAGGAATGGAATGAAGTCCGCGTGAGCGGCGAAGCGGAGTTGCAGGCGAAGATTCGCGACCTGCGCCAGGAGATGTTCAATCTCCGGCTGCAGCAGCAGGCCGCCCGGCTGGAACGGCCGACCCGCTTGCGCGAAGTGCGCCGCGACATCGCGCGGTTGGAAACAGTTTTGCGGGAACGCCAACTCCAGGCGACCGCCAAGCCTGCTGCGGCGGGCAAGTAAGCCGGGGACAACATGACGCAACAGGCAAAACAACCGATTCAGAAGCAACTGGTGGGCGTGGTCGTGAGCGACAAGATGACCAAGACGATCGTCGTCAAGGTTTCCCGTCGCATCCGGCATCCCCGCTATCACAAAGTGATGACCAGCTACCAAAAGTTCCACGCCCACGACGAGAAGGAAGAGGCGAATGTCGGCGACAAGGTCCGGATCACCGAATCGCGCCCCCTCAGTCGGTTGAAGCGCTGGACCTTGGCTGAGGTCGTCGAGAAGGCGACAATGGTCGAGAAGGTGGAAGCATGATTCAGATTCGAACACATTTGGACGTGGCCGACAACACGGGCGCGCGCATCGCTTGGGCGATCGGCGTGCTGGGGCACCAGAAGCGCTATGCGCGGGTGGGTGACGTGATCAAGGCCCATGTCAAGGAAGCTTCTCCGGATGGCACCGTGAAGAAAGGTGAAGTGGTGACGGCTGTGGTTGTTCGCACCCGCTCTCCGCTGCGTCGGCCGGACGGGTCGATCCTGCGTTTTGACAGCAACGCCGTCGTGATCATCGACGCCCAGATGAACCCTCGTGGGACGCGCATCTTTGGGCCGGTCGCCCGTGAGTTGCGTGACAAGAACTTTACCAAGATTGTTTCGCTTGCCCCTGAGGTGATTTGAAGATGAACACGTTGCACGTCAAAAAGAACGATATGGTCGTCGTCCTTGCTGGCGCCCACAAGGGCAAAGCCGGCAAGGTGCTGGCCGTTGATTTGGGCAAGAAGCGTGTGCTGGTCGAGGGCGTGAACATCGTCCACAAGGCCGTGCGCAAGACACAAGACAACCCGAAGGGCGGCATCCTGACGCGCGAGGCGCCGATGCCCGCAGCGAAGGTGATGCTGCAAGAGAAATTTGAGGCGCGCAAAAAGAAGCGCGGTGCCGCGCCCACAACCCAGCCGCAACTGTAACGAGCCATGGCCCAATTGCACGAGTTTTACAAGAAGACGGTAGTGGAGCAACTGCTCAAGAGCGGTCGCTATACCAACCCGATGCAGGTCCCGAAGTTGGAGAAAGTTGTCCTGAACATGGGCATCAACGCCAACCTCGACAAGGACGTAATCAACCATGCCCAGCAGGAGCTGATGACGATTACCGGGCAGAAGCCCGTCGTCACCAAGGCTCGCAAGAGCGTGGCGAACTTCAAGGTGCGCGAAGGCATGCCGGTCGGCTGCAAGGTGACCTTGCGCGGCCAGCGGATGTACGAGTTCCTGGAGCGCTTTTTGAACGCGGCGCTGCCGCGCATTCGCGATTTCCGTGGCGTCAACCCGCGTGGCTTTGATGGCCGGGGAAGCTACACGTTGGGCGTGCGCGACCAGACGATTTTTCCTGAAGTTGAGCTGGACAAGATCAAGCACAATCTCGGGATGGACATCACGATTGTAACAACGGCCAACACGGACGCCGAAGCAAAAGAGTTGCTGAAGCTCATGGGCATGCCGTTCAGCAGCTAGAGGACGAAAGTATGGCGAAACTGACCTGGGAAATTAAACAGAAGCGGCCGGCGAAGTTCAAGGCGCGGCAGTACAACCGTTGCCAGAACTGTGGCCGACGCCACGCCTATATCCGGCGCTTTCAAATCTGCCGGATCTGCTTCCGCGAGCTCGCGGGGCAGGGGAAGATTCCCGGCGTGACCAAGGCGAGCTGGTAAGCGCGAGGATCAACATGACAGACCCGATTGCAGATTTATTGACGCGCATTCGCAATGCCAACAGCGCCGGCAAGCCCGACGTTGAGGTAAGCTATTCGCGCTTGAAGGCCGAAATTGTCCGCGTATTGAAACAGAACGGCTACATTGCCGATTTCTACGCCGAGAAGCTGGAGAATGGACGGCAGATGCTGAAGATCCAGCTGAAGATCATCGGCAAGGAGCGCGCCATCGTCGGCATCCGTCGGGCGAGCAAGCCCGGGTTGCGGGTATACGTCGGCTCCGAAAAAATGCCCCGCATTCTCGGTGGCATGGGCATCGCCATCATCACGACCTCGAAGGGCGTGATGACGGGGCGAGAAGCGGCGCAGGCCAAGGTTGGCGGCGAAGTTTTGGCGTACGTGTGGTAAACAGGGAATAATTATGTCGCGTATCGGAAAACAGCCGATTGAAATTCCGGCCAAGACGAAGGTCGAGGTCAAAGGACAGACCGTTTTCGTCGAAGGCCCGAAGGGGAAACTGGAGTGGGTCGTACCTTCACCCATCAGGGTCGAGGTGAAGGAAGGCAAGGTCTTGGCCAGCACCAAGCAGCTGGATCGCACGGGCAAGTCCCGGTGGGGTCTGAGCCGCGCGCTGATTGCCAACATGGTCAAAGGCGTAAATGACGGGTATTCCAAGCAGTTGCTCGTGGAAGGCGTTGGCTTTCGCGCTGTCGTGAAAGGGCCCAACTTGGAGATGCAGCTTGGATACTCGCATCCGATCGTCTTTCAGATTCCGAAGACCATCAAGATTTCCGTGGTGGACACCGCCGACAAGAAACCACTGATCACTGTCGAGGGTTGCGACAAACATTTGGTCGGTGAGACGGCGGCGCAATTGCGCCGCTTCTACAAGCCCGAACCCTACAAGGGCAAGGGCGTTCGCTACCTTGGCGAACAGGTGCGCCGCAAGGCTGGCAAGACCGTGACCGGCGCGGGTGCTGGTTAAACCGAATTGGATTGAATCATGATTCCCAAAACACGAACACAATCTCGCGTCCGTCGCCATCAGCGACTGCGCAGCAAGGTGCAAGGCACCGCGCAACGACCGCGGATGAGCGTTTGCCTCACCGGCAAACACATTTACGTGCAGTTCATCGACGATGCCGCAGGTCGGACACTGGCTTCCGCCAGCACTGTGATCGCCGAGACCAAGGGCACCAAGCCGAATCTGGCCGGTGCCAAGAAGCTCGGTGCACTTGCGGCGCAACGCGCCAAAGACCAAAACATCACCGAAGTCGTTTTTGACCGCGGTGGCTTTCGGTTTCACGGACGGGTGAAGGCTTTGGCCGACGCCGCCCGCGAAGCTGGACTTAAATTCTAGGACGAACATGCCTCCCGAACGAAAACCCAAGATTGCCAAACCGATTGCGCCCAAAAAAGTCGAAGCGACTCCCGGAGCTGTGGGGGAGGATCTCGATTTTGGCCGCGATGGCGGCGAGTTAACCGAAAAAGTTGTTTACGTGAACCGCAGCGCCAAAGTCGTTAAAGGCGGGCGTCGGTTCCATTTCAGTGCGTTGGTCGTGGTCGGTGACCGGCGCGGCAAAGTTGGCTACGGTTTCGGCAAGGCCAACGAAGTGGCAGATGCGATCCGCAAGAGCACCGAGCAAGCGCGCAAATCGATGCACCCGGTCATCTTGAAGGATCACACCATTCCCCACGAAATTGTGGGCGTGTTCTGCGGTGGTCGCGTCCTGCTTCGACCTGCTTCCCCTGGTACCGGCGTCATTGCCGGTGGCGCTGTTCGCGCCGTGCTGGAAGCGGCCGGAGTTCGCGACGTGCTGACGAAGTCCCTCGGCTCCAGCAACGCCGTCAATGTGGTCAAGGCAACGTTGGACGCCCTGCACAATTTGCGTCCGCGAGAAGAGATTTACCGCGTCCGTGGCTTGGCCCGGCCCGCAGGAGTGAGTTGATATGACGATGCGTTTGAACAATTTGAAGCCCCGTCCTGGTGCGAAGCACCGGACCAAGCGGCTGGGTTGCGGCGACAGTTCCGGCCATGGTGGAACTTCTGGTCGCGGTGGCAAAGGCCAGACCGCGCGTTCCGGTGGCGGCATCCGCCTCGGTTTCGAAGGTGGCCAGATGCCCTTGCTTCGGCGAATCCCGAAGCGCGGGTTCAACAACAAGGATTTTGGTCTGCACTTGGCAACCGTGAATGTCAGCGACTTGGAAACAGCCTTCGAAAACGGGGCGGTTGTCAGTCCGGAAGCGCTGTTGGAAGCCGGTCTTCTCAAGAAATTGCTGCACGGCGTCAAAATTCTCGGGGATGGCGAAATTACCAAGAAGTTAACGGTCAAGGCTCAGCAGTTCAGCGCCAGTGCTCGGGAGAAGATCGCCAAGGCGGGCGGGTCCTGTGAGGACTTGCCGCTGCCGGGGATCCGCCACAAGAAATTGCCTGGTAAAAAGTAGACTGGCTGAGCATGTTTTCTGCCTTCATCAACTGCTGGAAAATTCCGGAGCTACGGCGTCGGATTCTGTTCACACTCGGCATTTTGGCTTTGGCCCGGTTGGGGGCCTATATTCCATGCCCCGGGGTGAATGCTGCTCCTCTTGCCGCATACGTCGATGACATCCAAAAACAGGTTGGCGGCAGCTTTCTGGGTTTGGCCAGTCTGTTGACCGGTGGTGGACTCCAGAACTGCGCCGTCTTTGCGCTGGGCATCATGCCTTACATCAGCGCATCGATCATCATGCAGTTGCTCACGGCCGTGGTTCCGTCCTTGGAGCGCTTGCGCCGGGAAGGTGAGAGTGGTCGCGCCAAGATCATTCAATATGGCCGGTACATGACGATTCTGATTTGCTTGATCCAAGGGTATGCGTTGGCATGGGCTTTCGAGAATCCTGAACAGTTGGTGCAGGGCTTCCAAGGGGACTTGGTGGCCCATCCTGGTCTGGCTTTCCGTCTGCTGACCGTGTTGACCATTACCAGCGGGACGATGCTGCTGATGTGGATGGGTGAACAGATCACGGCTCGTGGAATTGGCAATGGCGCCTCGATGATCATCACGATCGGCATCGTTGACCAGCTGCCAGAAGCCGCCATGAATCTGGTACGGACGTTCTTCACTTCTGAGGGGGACTTGGCCTTCCGGGCCCTTCAAGTGATACTGCTGGTGGTGATGGCTCTGGCTGTTATTGCGGCTGTGATTGCCATGACCCAGGCACAACGCAAAATTCCGGTTCAGTACGCCCAGCGTATGGTGGGTCGGAAAATGTTGGGCGGCGGGCAGACATTCATGCCGCTGCGGGTAAACTATGCGGGCGTGATGCCAATCATTTTCGCTCAAGCGATTCTGTTGTTCCCGCAGAAGCTCTTCTCGATGTCGAAAATCGGTTTCCTACAGAGCATTGGTCGGTCCCTCACGGAAGGCGAGTTTGTTTATCTCTCCGTGTATGGAACCATGATTCTTTTCTTCTCGTACTTCTGGGTGGCAACACAGTTCAACCCCATTACGATTGCGGATGATCTGAAACGCAACGGTGGTTATGTCCCCGGTATTCGGCCGGGGCGCCCCACTGCGGAATACTTGGATCACGTGATGACTCGGATCACCTTGGCCGGTGCCGTCTTTTTGACGATCATCGCCGTGATTCCTTACATCTTGTCGCACAATTTTTCGCTGCCGTATCTCACCGCGAGCTTTTTTGGCGGGACGAGTTTGCTGATTACGGTTGGCGTGATGCTGGATACGATGCGTCAGGTCGAATCGCATTTGATCATGCGTCACTATGATGGTTTTTTACGCAAGGGTCGCCTACGCGGACGACGTTGACGACCGAGTTCCTTGACAGGGCAAGAATGATGCCCGCGAAGTTGGTGGTGAAATGATTCCGATCAAATCGCCACGCGAAATTGTGTTGATGCGGGCCGCTTGCGGCGCCGCTGCTGATGTTCTGCGCAAGGTTGCTGATTTGGTTCAGCCGGGGAGGACGACGGCTGAGCTGGATGAAGCGGCCGGTGCGCTCATCGCTGAAGCCGGTGGAAAGAGCGCCTTTCTAGGATATCGCGGATATCCCGGTAATCTCTGTGTGTCCGTGAACGAAGAAGTCGTCCATGGGATACCTGGAACGCGACGCATCCAGTATGGAGATATCGTCAGTCTTGACGTGGGCATTGTTTTGGGTGGATACATCGGGGACAACGCCACGACGGTTTCGGTGGGGTTGGTTGCGCCGCGCACCGCGGAACTGCTGCAGGTGACCGAGAAGGCTCTGCTGGCTGGGATCGCGCAAGCGTGCGCAGGACGGCGTGTTGGCGATATTTCACATGCAGTTCAGAAGACGGTGGAGGCGCATGGGTTTAGCCCGGTGCGCGAGTTTGTTGGACATGGAGTGGGGCGGCGGATGCATGAGGAGCCGCAGATCCCCAATTTTGGCAAGGCCGGCAACGGCCCGAAACTGAAGGCTGGCATGACGCTGGCCATCGAGCCAATGATCAATGCCGGTGTGCACGAGGTGCAGGTGCTCGAAGACGGTTGGACGGTGGTCACGGCCGACGGTCAACCGAGCGCCCATTTTGAGCACACGGTGTTAGTGACGGATGGAGAGCCTGAGATTTTGACGTGGCAAAAGAAGATTCAATAAAGGTTGAAGGGAAGGTAGTCGAGCTGCTGCCGAACACGATGTTTCGGGTGGAGTTGCCGAATGGACATCGACTACTCGCACATATATCCGGCAAGATGCGGCTGCATTTCATCCGCCTGTTGCCAGGGGACAAGGTGATGGTCGAGATGTCACCGTATGATTTAAGCAAGGGGCGGATTACGTTCCGCCAGAAATAAGAGAAGAGAATTTAGAAATGAAAGTTAAACCGTCAGTCAAAAGATTGTGTGAACGCTGCAAGGTCGTGCGGCGCAAAGGTGTGGTGCGGATTATCTGCACCAATCCACGGCACAAACAGCGGCAAGGTTAAAGGACTCACATGGCACGTATCATTGGTGTGGAAATACCCGACCAGAAAAAGGTCGGCATCTCGTTGCGATATATCTACGGAATCGGGGCGACGACAGCCGTTCAGGTCTGCGAGAAAGCTCAAGTTGACCCGAATGTTCGTTGTCGGGACCTGACGGATGAGCAGTTGTCGCATCTGACCACTGTTCTTCAGACATACCGAATCGAGGGTGATCTGCGTCGTGAGATTCAGACGAACGTCAAACGCAAGATGAGCATCAATTGCTATCAAGGCTCGCGCCACAAGAAGGGCTTGCCGGTTCACGGCCAGCGTACTTCGACCAACGCGCGGACCCGCAAAGGTCCCCGCAAGACCGTTGGCGTGCAACGCAGCAAAGACGCCAAGGCTGGCAAAGTTTAATCAACGTGAGGAAGCAGAATGGCTAAAGACGCAAGTAAACCCGCTGAACAGAAAACAAAGGCTGCTGCCGATGCCGCGCCTGCCCCGGAAGTGAAGGAGCCAAAGGCTCCGAAGGCCGCCGCCGAAGCAGGCGTGCCGAAGACAGAAGCAGCCGCCGCTGCCGCCCCCGCCCCGGCTGCTGCACCGGCGGTGCCGCAAACAGCTGCCGACGTGTTGGGGGAAGGGGAAGCTTCCAAGAAGATTATCAAGGCCAAACACAGCAAGAATGTGACCAGTGGCATCGCTCACATCATGGCGACGTTCAACAACACTGTTGTTTCGATCACCGACATGAAGGGGCGCGTGATTGGCTGGTCGAGCGCCGGTCGCGTGGGGTTCAAGGGATCCCGCAAGAGCACGGCCTATGCAGCACAGTTGGTGGCGCAAGATGCCGCCCGCCAAAGCATGGCGCATGGCCTGCGCGAAGTGGAAGTCTGGGTCAAGGGACCGGGCACGGGGCGCGAAGCTGCGATCCGCGCTTTGCAGGCAATCGGCCTGGATATTACGGTCATCAAAGACGTCACGCCTGTGCCGCACAATGGTTGCCGGCCGCCGAAGAAGCGTCGCGTCTAGTTCGGAGATTTCATCATGGCACGTTACAAAGGACCACGAGTTCGCATCAGCCGTCGTTTCGGTCAGCCGATTTTCGGCTCCTCCAAGTATCTTGAACGCCGCGGTTATCCGCCCGGTGTTCACGGTCCGAAGAAGTCGCGGCGCAAACAGAGCGATTACGCCATCGGCTTGGCCGAGAAGCAGAAGCTCCGCTACCAATACGGCCTGCTGGAACGCCAGTTCCGGCGGATGTTCGAAATCGCCCGCAAGAAGCGCGGCGTCACGGGCGAAACCTTGTTGCAGCTGCTCGAGACCCGCCTCGACAATGTTGTCTTCAAGATTGGGTTTGCCTCGACGCGGCCATTTGCCCGTCAGCTGGTCAGTCATGGCCATGTGAAGGTTAACGGGCGCAAAGTCAGCACCGCCTCCTACAACGTTCGTCCTGGCGACGTGATCGAAGTGCGTGAAACAGCGGTCACGCGTCAGTTGGTGGCCAAGAGTTTGGAATCCGCCCAAGTGCGACCAGTGCCGGATTGGATCTCTTTCGCCCGCGATGCTTGCCGCGCGCAGATCACGCGGATTCCGACGCGTGATGATATCCAGCCCATCGTCAACGAACAGTTGATTGTCGAATTCTATTCCAGGTAAACAGAGAAACTAATCGAGTTGTTGGTCCGCGGCCCTGGAGCGCGGGAAACCCAACTCCCGGAGGTTGAAATAATATGCCAGTTCGCATGGGTCGTTTTGAGATGCCGAAGCGCGTGGTGCGTGATGACGCAACGGCAACGCCGACATACGCCAAGTTCATCACGGAACCGTTTGAAGTGGGATATGGCCACACAATCGGTAATTCGCTCCGCCGCGTTCTTTTGAGCTCCCTGGAAGGGGCGGCCATCAGTTCCATCAAAATTGAAGGCGCTCCGCATGAATTCACCGGGATTGCCGGTGTCGTTGAGGACATGACCGACATCATTCTCAACCTCAAGAAGGTGCTCTTCAAGTCGCATAGCCGCGAACCGCACATCGTCTACATTTCGGCCAACAAGGAAGGTGCGGTCACCGCGGGTGACATCAAGAGTGATCAGGTGGTTGAAGTTCTCAACCCCGATCAGCTGATCTGCACGCTCGACAAGAAAATGAAATTCGAAGGCGAGCTTGAGATCAAGGTCGGGCGTGGCTTCTGTCCGGCCGAGGCGAACAAGAAAGTAGATCAGCCAATTGGCGTGATCGCCATCGATTCATTGTTCTCTCCTGTGCGTCGCGTCCGCTATAGCGTCGAAGACACACGCGTTGGACAGCGGACCGATTATGACAAGCTCATCCTTGAGGTTTGGACCGACGGACGCATCACCCCTGATGATGCGCTGGTTCAATCGAGCAACATCCTCCGCCATCACTTGGACGTTTTCTGCGATTACGACAAGAATCTCGTGGTCGAGTTCGAGGAAGCCAAGGCCCACGTCAGCGAGGAGCAAGCCAAGCTCAAGAAGATCCTTAACATGAGCGTGAACGAGATCGAACTCAGTGTTCGCGCTGCCAATTGCCTGAACAACGCCAACATCACTTCCGTTGGTCAGTTGGCGATGAAGAGCGAAGCCGAAATGCTGAAGTACCGCAACTTCGGCAAGAAGTCGCTCAACGAAATCAAAGACAAGCTCTCCTCACTTGGGTTGTCGCTCGGGATGAAGTTCGATCCGGCACTGTTGGAAGTGCCGATCACCGAGACGGTTCCGCCCGAGGAAGAAAGCAAGGAATAACAGGTTCCCGAGGTTTAAGTCATGCGACACCGTAAACGCACCAAGCTGGGCATGAAATCCCAGCACGCACGCGCCACGCTGGCCAACATGGTCTGCAGCCTGATTGCGCATAACCGCATCCGTACCACCATCGCCAAGGCGAAGGTTGCGCGCCGCCACGCTGACCAGATGGTCACGCTGGCCAAGAAAGGCACGCTCCATGACCGTCGTCTCGCGTTGGCTTTCCTGCGTAATCAGGATGCCGTGAAGAAGCTCTTCACCGAAGTCGGTAAGGCGCACTCTGACCGGCAGGGCGGTTATACCCGTATCATCCGGGTCGGCCCGCGTCCCGGCGATGCCGCCGAGATTGCCATCCTTGAGTGGACGGGCACGGTTGCCGCCCCGGTGGCAGCTGCGCCGGCAGAAGCTGAGAAGGGCAAAAAGGCCACCGAGACCAAGGAGACGGGCAACAAGGGCGAATCGAAGTCCTAGTTCTCCTCAATTACGACAAAGCGGCTTGCTCGCAAGGGCAAGCCGTTTTGCTTTCCAGAATTGCAGCCAATCTGGCCGCCGCCGAACTGCTTGTTACGTTCCCGCCGCGGGGTGTTCGTCCGTTTTGCAGTCTGCGCCGGATCGCTGCGGCCAGAGCCATCGCATCCGCGCAATCCACCACCTCGCCGCGGGCACCATGATGGGAATGGGAAATGACCGGGCAACCGGCTGCTTCGGCTTCCGCGATGGTCAACCCGTAGCTCTCATGGAGGGAAGGAGACACAAACAAATCGGCCCGGGCCAGCAATGAGGATTTTTGTACGCCCGTCACATGACCCAG
>JBFZFE010000208.1:0-4377 GCA_041306525.1 Verrucomicrobiota bacterium
TTGAGTTCGCTGGCGAGGACTTTGGGGATTTCGGCTTCGAGGCGGACGCGGCCGTCTTCTTCGGTGCGGGCGTTGACGTAGCCGCTGCGGTAGACCAGGGCGATGGTCTTGGCTTTGTCCAAGGGGATGGAGAGGGTCACGCTGACGCGGCGGTCGGCGAGGCGGTTGGAGATCTCCTGGAGCAAGGCGTCGAGGTTCTCGCCGAGCTTGGCGGAGATGGTGACGGCGTGGGGAAAATCGCGGCGGAACCCTTCGAAGGTGGGGGCGGTGAGGGCGAGTTTGTCCTGTTTGTTCAGGGCGAGGACGGTGGGTTTGCCGTCGGCGTTGATTTCCTTGAGGACGACTTCGACGGCTTGGATCTGGTCGCGGGCCTGGGGGTGGCTGATGTCGACGACGTGGAGCAGCAGGTCGGCTTCGACGACTTCTTCGAGGGTGGCTTTGAATGCCTCGACGAGACCGTGCGGCAACTTGCGCAGGAAACCGACGGTGTCGCTGAGCAGGATGTTCTGGTTGTTGGGGAGGCGGACCTTGCGGGTGGTCGGGTCGAGTGTGGCGAAGAGTTTGTCCTCGGCGAGCACGTCGGCGCCGGTGAGGGTGTTGAGCAACGTGCTCTTGCCGGTATTGGTGTAGCCGACCAGCGAGACCAGCGGCCAGTGCAAGCGTTGCCGGCCACTGCGTTCGACCCGGCGGTTCTTGCGGACTTCCTCAAGCTGGCGTTTCAGGCGCGTGATCTTTTCCATGACACGACGCCGGTCGACTTCGAGCTGCTGTTCGCCGGGCCCGCGGGTGCCGACGCCGCCGCCGCGTTGACGCGACAAGTGCGTCCACAGACCGGTCAGCCGCGGCAACATGTATTCGAGTTGCGCCAGCTCGACCTGGATCTTGCCTTCCCGGGTGCGGGCGCGTTGCGCGAAGATGTCGAGAATCAGCTCTGTCCGGTCGAGGATCTTGATGTTCGGCCCGAGAATCTCGCCGAGGTTGCGTCCCTGCGCGGGGGAAAGATCGTCGTCGAAGACCACCATGTTCGCCGTCTTTTCCTGGCAGAGCCCGATCAATTCCTGGGCCTTGCCCGCGCCGATAAAGGTGGCCGGGTTTGGCGCGTCGCGTTTCTGCACCACCACATCAAGCGCCTCGGCGCCCGCCGACTGGACCAACTCGCGCAGCTCAGCCAGCGAATCGGCCACCGCCCAGCGGTCAAACCCCGACCGCTCCAACCCCACCAATAACGCGCGTTCCTGCAACGCGGCTTGCGTGTCGTGCATCTTCCCTGTGCTCAAATCTCCTCCGCGATCCGTGCGGCCGTGGTGGCCGCTGTTTCGTGCTTTTTCAAGGCCAGCCAAAGTAGTCCTGCTTCCCGGCGGAACCAAGTCATTTGTCGCTTCGCCAGTTGCCGGGTCCGCGTTTTGATCAGGTCGATGGCGGCGCTGAGCGTCAGTTCACCGCGCAGATGGGCCAGCAGTTCCCGGTAACCAGCCGCCTGCATCGCGGTCGGGTTCTGCTCGATCCCCTGCTCCCGCAGTCGCTGCACTTCGGCGAGCCAACCGGCCGCCATCTGCTGCTCGATGCGCTGCTCGATGCGCGCCACCAACTCGGGCCGGTCGCGTTCCAAGCCGATGATTGGCTCGGTGACGGGCGCGTTCCATTCCTGCTGCAACTGGCGGATGGATTGGCCGGTCGTATGAAAGACTTCCAAGGCGCGCACCAACCGCCGGGGATTTTGCCGGTCAATCTGCGCAAAGCTGACCGGGTCGCATTGCGCCAGTTCCGCGGCCAGCGCGGCGACGTCCATCGACTCCAGCCGCTGCCGCAATGCCGGGTCGCGGCCCGGTCCCGCAAACAACCCCTGCCGCAAAGCCCGCACGTACAGGCCGGTCCCGCCCACGACCAACGCCGTTCGTCCCCGCGCCTGAATCTCGGCAATCGCCGCCGTGGCGAGCGTGACGAATCGTTGCGCGTCGAAGACCTCGGTCACCGTGCAGACATCGACGAGATGATGGCGGACGCGGCGGAGTTCGTCCGCCGTGGGCTTGGCCGTGCCGATGTCCATCCCGCGATAGACCTGCATTGAGTCGGCGGAGACGATCTCGGCGTTAAGCCGACCGGCCAGTTCGAGCGCCACCGCGGTCTTGCCCACGGCAGTCGGCCCGACGAGGTAAATCGTTTGCATTGCGCCCATCATAGCATCTGCAATAATCCCGCCTCAACCATGGGCACCACGACCACCTATCATGTCCGGGTCCAGCCGCGCGCCAAGCGCAATGCCGTTGTGCCGGTCAGCGCGACGGAGTTGAAGGTGTATGTGACCGTGCCGCCCGCCGACGGGCGCGCCAACGAGGCAGTGATCGAGTTGCTCGCGCAGCATTGGGGCGTGAAACGCCGGCAGATTGAAGTCGTCACCGGCGCCACGCGTCATCGCCAACTGGCGATATCGTCTCCCGCGCCGCCTTCGTCCTGTTTGTTGGGCCCGCAGGAATGGACACGGATGGTTTCAGTGTTAAGCCGGTACGGAGTCCCGTAAGGGTCCAGGAACTCACCGGCGGCATTGACGACGTAGCCTTCCACCACGGCTTCCCGTCGTGGATTTTTGCCGCGCAACGCGGCGCAGATTTCGGCCGTGCTGCCGGCCGGCATCTTGCCGAACTCAATCGCGTAGGCTTGCAGGGCAATAACCAGTTCATTGACGTCGTTCTGGGTCTTGTGGGCCCGCCACCAGGGTTGGAGCAGGATGGCGGCAACGATCAACACCGGGACCGCAACGATGCCGGCCACGATCCAAGGCTTCTTTGTGGGGTGACGCCGTTTCATGGTTTTCGTGCTCGCAATTCTTCCGCGGCTTGGGCCCGCCAGCGGGCGCTCTCGAATTGACGACTGGGCCACGGGGGAGCGGCGGCGACTTTTTGCAGGAGTTCCCGGGCTTGCGCCGGGCTGCCGGTTTGGTTGTGTGCTTCGGCCAGATACAGCTGGTTTTCCGGGTAATCGGGAGCAATCTCGGCGGCGCGCTGCAAGGCCCGCAAACCTTTGCGCGTGCTGCCAATGCTGGCTGGCGGCGGCGGCGTGCGCAGGTAAAGAATGCCCAGCAATCGGTGCGCACCCGCATAGTCATAGCGCTCGTCCAACTCGACGACACGCTTCAAGGCGGGCTCCATCTGCGCGACGGCGCTCAGGCCGAACGAACGATCTGCGTCGGCGAGCAGACCGGTATTGATCGCGTACCAGTAATGTCCCTCGGGCCGGTCGGGTTGAAGTTCCCGGGCGCGACGGCCGAAAATGATGCCGCCCTTGGCCGCATCCACACGGGCGGTGGTTTGCTGCTCGTTTTCGGCCAGAAAAGCCAGGGCTTCGGCGGTCTGCCACTGGGCAGCGAAGTTCTCCGGCAACGAACGCGCGGCATGGGCGAGCAACTCCGCCGCCCGGTTGACGCGCTCGACGGTGCGCGGTTGCTGAGCAAAGAGTTTCAGCCCCGTCAGCTGAGCCTCCGCCGGGGGCACGTCGGCGACATTGTGAATCAACGGGGCGGCATCGCGAATGCTGCCGATGGTCTTGCAGCCGGCGGTCACGACAACCAGTGCGGTCAATAACCAGTTAATGTTTGCCATGGAAATGCCCCTCGGCCTTCGTGAGTCGGGGTTGATCAATATCCGTGAACTTCTCGACCCGAATGCTGGTCAGCATCTGCCGTCCTGCATCAGTCGCTGACAATCCTTTCAGAACCGCGGCAGCCTTCGCAGGGGCGAGGTTGCCGGCATGGGCGGGGAAAAACACCACGAGCGCGCCCGGCAAGATCTCCGTGCGAAAAGAGGCTTTCAACTGGGACCCGAGTTCCTCGTCCTTGGCGAGAACGGCCCATGTGCTTTCCTCCATCAGGACCGCATCGGCAGCGTTCTTTGTCTTCTCGACGAGGTCAAACGCCGCAAGCTCGACATCGGCGACGGGTTTGAGGCGCACTTCACTCCATTTGTCCTGCAACATCACGCCGAGGACAAAGCGCTCCTCACCGGCCAGAGTCGTGGCGAGCGTCTTGCCGGTCAATGAACCATCAGCATCGCGACGAGTCACCACGACGTAGCGTTCATCGGTGACCTGTTGGCGCTGCACTTCCAGCAGCGGTTCCATGCCAAGCGCTTTGGCATACGCGATATAGAACCCGGGCGTGACAATGCCGAGAGCCGGTTTCTTCGTCGTGACGTACTCGGCGGCCTTGGCGGGGTCATTCAAGACGCGCGGTTCGAACGTCACGCCATCCAGTTGCTTGGCGACATACGCCGTGAACTCGGCAACCGTCGGCCCGGCAGTTTCCTGCGTCGCGAAACGTTCGCCCGTTTTGAGAAACAGAAAGGCGAGTGCAAAAAAGATTTTCATGATCGATACCTCCACCAA
>JBFZFE010000209.1:0-2642 GCA_041306525.1 Verrucomicrobiota bacterium
GTTCATCAGCCGAATCGCGACGTTCACCTTCGCCAGTGATTCGCCGTGGCCGCGGTGCGTGCTGGTCAACTTGTCCGACAACCGCAACACCGAGCAGGACCCCGCCGCCGTGCCTTCCTGGCCGACCGACACGTGCGTTGGCCCGCGATAGTTGTAGGTCGGGATCGGCGTGTAGGCGCCCGAGCGCAGCTTCACGATCATCTCTTCCAGCTCGCGAATCATCAGCATGTCTTCGAGCAAATCGACTGCCTGCTGTTTCGTGATCCGTTTGGCGTCCAGCTCGCTCTTCAGCGTTCCCTTGAACTGAAACGCGGGAATCTTCCCGCAATCAATGACGTACGGCTTGGTCTGTGGCCGTTTGTCGCTCAGGTAAACGGGGTTACGTCGGGCTGCCTTCTTCTCAGTGGTTGTTGCCATATTGTTCCTTGGGTTAAATCCTCACAAATTCGAAATCCGAAGGAAATCCGAAGGCGGGAATGCAGCAATCAAATCTCGACGCTGCATTGCCGTCATTGCTGTATTCGTGCTTCCTTCGAATTTCGAATTTCAACATTCGGATTTTCCTCACACTTTCACCAGCTTGACGCCCTTTTCCTCCAACTCGCGTCCAAACTGCCGGCTGATCTTGGCGTCGGTGATCAGCACGTCCAGCTCCTCCAGGCTACCGGCCCGCGCGAACGCCACCTTGCCGGCCTTGCTGCTGTCCGCGAGCAAGACAACCTGCCGCGCCTGCCGCATGACCAGCTCCTTGGTGAACGCCTCGCTCGGATCAGTCGTGGTCATCCCCTCCGCGGCGGCCACGCCAATCGTGCCCATGAACGCGCGGTCGAGATGAAGTCCTTCCAGCACCAACCGGGTCAACGGCCCCACGACCGTCTGGCTTAAACGTCGTAGCTCGCCGCCAATCAAAATCAACTTCGGCCCGCGCCCGGCCAACTCCCACGCCGCCCGTAATGAGTTCGTGACCACCGTCAGGTTGTTGTGGTCGTGCAAAAGCCGGGCCAGTTCCAGCACCGTGCTGCCGCCATCGAGATAGATCGTTTCGCCCGGCTTCACGTACTCCAGCGCCGCCCGGGCAATCCGCTGCTTCTCCTTGATCGCGATGCCGGTCTTGGCATCGAACAACGGCTCCTCGCTGCGGCCCTCCACCAACACCGCTCCGCCATGGACGCGTCGGATCTCGCCGCGTTCCTCCAACTGCTCCAAATCACGGCGTGCCGTGGCCGGTGAGACCGCCAGTTGCCGGCAGATCTCCTCCACGCGCATGACGTGCTGTTGACGCAACGCCGCCCGCAACCGCTCCCAGCGGGACGCCGCCAACTCTTTATGGCCATTACGCGACATGATTGACTATGAGCGAATATGACAACTTATGGTGGAAGTCAATCAGGATCTTTTGCCGCTTCATGCCGGCTGCTTTGACAGGGACGCGACCATTCTCTTACACTCCCCTCCATGGCGCGCGTCGTCCTGCTCAAAATCGCCGTGGAGTTTCTCGTCATCCTGATTGGCTGGGTGGCGCGGAAACGCGGTTATCTGGCGGATGAACCGATGCGCGTGCTCAGCCGGTTCGTCGTCGACATCGCCTTCCCGGCGCTGGTCTTCACCCAGATGCTGCGCACCGTCGATGCGGCGGCGTTGCGGGCCGGTTGGTATGTGCCGTTGCTCAGCATCGGCGCATTGCTGGTTGCCTGGGTGGTTGGCCTGCTCACCGCACCACGCGGCCGGGACGCCCGGCTGCGTGCCACATTCATCTTTTGCGTCGCGATTCCGAACTGGGTGTTTCTGCCGCTCCCCATCGCCGAGGCGCTCTACGGGGCCGACGGCGTTCGCGTCATCCTGTTATACAATGTCGGCGCCCAACTGGTTCTCTGGTCGCTTGGCGTCTGGATTCTGCATGCGAATCTTTCGCCGGGGCAGGCCGTCCGCCAGGTCGCCACCAACCCGGGCCTCATCGCCACCGCCGCCGGTATCCTGGTGGCGCTGGCCATACCGGGAGCGCGCACCTGGGAAACCTTGCCGGCCGCGAGCGCCACGGCGCCCCAACTCGCTGCCGGTGCCATGGTGCAGGCCCTCGGGTTTGTCGGGACACTGACCGTCCCGCTGCAACTCCTCGTTATCGGCGCCCAGTTGGGCGGCTTGGTGCCGAACATCCACAAACCGACGGTCCCCGTCATCAATGTTGTCGCGGTCCGCTTGCTGCTGGCGCCTGCGATCACCATTGCGCTTGTCTGGGTCGCGGCGCAGCTCGGTTTCCCGCTCCCCGAGGTGCCGCGGTTCTGCTTGTACCTGATCGCCGCGATGCCGGTCGCCATCTCCGCGGCGCTCTTTACCGAACGTTTCGGTGGCGACATCCCGTTGGGCGCACAAGCCATCTTTCACAGCACGCTCGCCAGTCTCATAACTGTCCCGCTCATCTTCTGGTTGATTCAGATCCTCGGCCTCTAGCCGTGACAGCCAACGCGTGAGTTGGTATGAATCGCGCCATGGCAACGCAAGGCCTCTTGTCGCTCCCGCCCCGCATGGCGGCGGAATTCGCCCAACTCGAACCCGAACGGGTACGTGACTGGTTTGCCGCGAGCGATCCGCTCGACACACCGCTCGGCTCGGGCGGCGGCACGATGCACCTGCTCAACACAGCG
>JBFZFE010000210.1:0-7376 GCA_041306525.1 Verrucomicrobiota bacterium
GGCGTTCGCTGGCGGAGAGTCGTGTCAGGAGCAGGGGCAGCTCGACATTCTCAAACGCCGTCAACACGGGGATCAGGTTGAATGTCTGGAAAACGAAGCCGACATGGTTGTTGCGCCAGTCGGCCAACTCCGTTTCGCTGAGCGAGCCGACATCGGTGCCCTGCACGTGACATTGGCCGCTGGTGGGCCGGTCAATGCCGGCAATCAGGTGCAGCAACGTGCTCTTGCCGGATCCACTCGGGCCCATCAACGCGACAAACTCACCGGCCGCGATGTCCAGTGAGACGTCGTCCAGCGCGGTGACGTCGATCTCGCCATGACGGTAAAGCTTGGTGAGGTTGCGGATCTGGACGATCGGCGTGTTCATCCCGCACTACTCGGCCAGCAGTTTCTCGACCAGCTCGCCCAGCTTGGCGCCGCGCGCTTCCTCGGAACGGACGAAGCCTTTTTTGTCGAGCAACCACATGGCCGGGATGCCAGTGATGCCAAATCGCGTGCTGATCTCGTTTTCCCAGCCTTTGCCGTCGAAGTATTGCGGCCAGGTCAGCTCGTTCTTTTTGATGTATTCCAGCAACGCATCCTTGTCTTCATCGAGCGAGATGCCGATGACCTCAAAGCCTTTGTCATGATACTTCTTGTAGGTGGCCAGCAGGTTGGGCAACTCAGCACGGCACGGTCCGCACCAAGTCGCCCAGAAATCAACCAGCACAACTTTGCCGCGCAGCTTCGCGACGTCCACTTCCTTGCCATCGATCCCGGTGAACTTCAGTTCCACCGGCTTGCTGGCCAGCTCGCGTTTGGTGAGGTGCTGTTGCGCCATCTTCGCGATGTCGGCGTTCTTGTCGGCGGCCAGTTCCTTCAAGACCTTGTCGGCCTGCGGGTCCTTCCAGCGGCTGTACAACTGCACGCGCATGGACTTGGCGTAAACCTCGGCGCGTTCATCGGCCGTTTCCTTGACGAACTCAGCGATCTCTTTGTCCAGCTTCTCCAAACCTTCCTTCGTCGGTGTTTCCGCCACCGGCTCGGCGTGCAACTGGAGCAAACCGACCCGCGCCTCAGTGCGGGCCTCGGCAGGGGCAGCCTTGGCGGCGACAATCTCCTGTAGCAGCTTCTCGGCTTCTGTCCGGCCCGTGCCAGCTTTACCGTCTTTGTCGCGCATCAATGCCAGCTTCGCCAGCATCATGCGGGCGGGCCAGCTCCGCGTCTCCGCCGGGTAAGTTTTCACAAAGTGGGCGAGGGCGGGTTCGAGCTTGGCGATGATCTCGTTGTAGACTTTCTCCATTTCTTCACGCGACTCGGGGCGCGTGGCGGGCGGCTCCTGCAGTTTCTCAATTTGGGCCCACAACTCGTCGGCGGACTTCGGTTCCTTGAGATCCTGCGCCGCGGCGGTGACTGTGAATGCGACGGCCAGAAGGCTGGTCAATAGAAGCAATTTCATAGGTGGCGCACTATACGCCCGGTTCATCATTCCACAACCGTAAACTCGGGCGTTCTAACGGCCGAGCGCGAGCATGCGTTCGATGGGAACAAGGGCGCGGCGGCGGACGTCTTCGGGGAGGGTGATCTCCGGCTGAAGGGTTTCCAGGGCGGCGACGCACTTCTCGATCGTGTTCTTCTTCATGAACTCGCATTCGTTGCAGCTGCACGTGTCCGTCGGCCCGGCAAGGAAGATGCGGTCCGGCAGCTCTTTGCGGAGGCGATGAAGCATGCCGGCTTCAGTGACGATGATGAAGGTCTTGGCCGGTGAGCTTTTGCAGTAGGCGAGCATCTTCTCGGTCGAGCAGACTTCGTCGGCCATTGAGCGCACGATGGGCAGGCACTCGGGGTGCGCGACGATCCGGGCATCGGGATGTTGCTGGCGGAGCCTGTTCAGCGATTCGCTGGTGAACTTGACGTGGACGTGGCAGACGCCGGGCCAGAGGATGAGTTTGCGCCCCGTCTGTTCCATGACCCATTGGCCGAGGTTCTCATCGGGACAGAAAAGGATCTGTTTGTCGGCCGGTATGGACTCGACGACCTTCACGGCGTTGCCGGAGGTGCAAATGATGTCGGTCTGCGCCTTCACGGCAGCGGTGCAGTTGATGTAGGCGACGACGACCACATCGGGGTGGGCAGCGCGCCAACGCGCCAGTTCATCCGCCGGGCAGGAGTCGGCGAGAGAGCAACCGGCTTCCAAATCGGGGATGACCACGGTCTTGCCGGGGTTTACGATCTTGGCCGTCTCCGCCATGAAATGCACGCCCGCGAACAGGATCACATCCGCCTTGGTCTCGCGGGCCCGGTAAGCCAGCCCGAGGGAGTCGCCCACGAAATCCGCGACGTCTTGGATGTCGCCGGTCTGGTAATTGTGCGCCAGAACGACGGCGTTGCGCTCGCGTTTCAGCTCGCGGATGCGTTCGATGGCATTGGTCGCTGCGGTCAACATGACGGCGCAGCCTAGCGAAAATGAGGGGTTTGTCAACGTAGGTCAGGTCTGCTAGCTTGCCGCCATGAGATTTCTTTGCGTGCTCCTTTTGTTGGTCGCCAACGCCTCGTTTGCGGCTGAATCCGTGGCCGGCAACGGCGACCTTGATATCGCGCGGCGGCTCGAAGCGGCGTTCGTCAAAGTCGCCGAGCAAGCCAGCCAGTCGGTGGTGGTCATCCGCAGCACCCAGAAGGCGAGTGCCGTCAGCGCTCAGCCTGGGGACGAAGCCAATGAGTTTGAGGGAACGCCCTTCGAGTTCTTCTTCAAGCGTCGCGGCCAACCGTTGCCGCAACCGAAGGACCAAGATAGCGAGGGCTCCGGGATCATCCTGCGCAAGGAAGGTTACATCCTGACCAACAACCACGTGGTCGATGGCGCCGACAAGATCAAGGTCCGACTACGCGATGGCCGGGAGCTGGAGGCGAAGGTCGTCGGTTTCGATGAGCGCACGGACCTGGCCATTTTGAAGGTCGAAGCAAACGACTTGGTGGTGGCGCAACTCGGCGACAGCGCGGCGGTCAAGGTCGGCCAATGGGCCATTGCCATCGGGGCGCCGTATGAATTGGAGTTCAGCTTCACTGTCGGCCACATCAGCGCCAAGGGCCGCTCCGCGCTGTTCAGCCGCACCGGCAGCGCCTACGAGGATTACATCCAGACCGACGCCTCGATCAACCCCGGCAACTCCGGCGGACCGCTCTGCGATATCGAAGGACGCGTCATCGGCATCAACACGCTCATTCGCGGCCTGAACCGCGGCATCGGTTTCGCCATCCCGATCAACATGGCCAAGGATATCGCCGAACAATTGGTCGCCAAGGGCAAAGTCGTCCGGCCATGGCTTGGCATCCAGATCGAGGCCCTCAGCGAGAACAAGGAATTTCAGGAGTTCACCAAACTCAAGGATGGCGTTGTTGTGAAGGAGATTCGCCCCGACACGCCGGCCGCGGCCAGTGATTTGAAGGCCGCTGACATCATCATTGCCGTTGATGGCGTGAAAGTGGTTTCGCCGCGCGAATTGCAGCAGCAGGTGCTCGCCAAGAAGATTGGCCAGAAGATCACGCTCGATGTTTCCCGGGATGGTCAGCCGGTCAAGGTGACCGTCCAGACCGCCGAGATGAAGGACCCCATCCTGCGGGCCGCGGCACCGGTCATTGAGAAGGCAGATTTCGAGTCCACACTGGGGTTTTCCGTGCAAACCGTGACCAAGCAGTTGGCCAGCCACTATGATCTCACGGTGGAGCAGGGCATCGTGGTGACCGACGTTGAGGAGGAGAGTCCCGCCGCCCGGCGCGGTCTGCAGGAAGGCGATCTCATCACGGAAGTGAACCGTCAGCCGGTGCGCGCGCTCCCCGAGTTCCATAGTGCGATGGCGAAAGCCGACCTCAAAAAGGGTGTGCTGCTCTACATCAAGCGCGGCGAGAACTCGACGTTCGTCGTGGTGAAGGACAAGTAACCAGCAGCGACCGCAACACGCGCAGGTTCTCGACATCCTCGTGCAAGTCCTCGCTCTTCGGCGTCTCCAGCACAGCCGGTAAGTTCGCCCAGCGCGGATCGTTCAGGACGTAACGGAACGGCTCCCGTCCGAGATGGCCCTGGCCGATGTGCTCATGCCGGTCAACCCGCGAACCCAGCGGCTTCTTCGAGTCATTCAAGTGAAAGGCCACGATGCGCTTCTGCCCGATGACCTTCACCAGTTGTTTCATTGTCGTCTCATAGCCGGCCGGTGTGCGGATGTCGTAGCCGGCGGCGAACAGGTGACAGGTATCCACGCAGACCGCGACACGTTTGTTTGCGCGGACGCGTTCGATGATGCCGGCCAGATGCTCGAAACGATGTCCCAGACAGGAACCCTGACCGGCTGTCGTTTCGAGCGCGATCTTGACCGGGCTTCCCGGGGTCGCCGCGAATGCCTCGTCGAGACTACCGGCCACCGCGGCGATGCCGGTCTCCTCGCCAGTACCCAGATGAGCGCCGGGGTGCATCACGATGAACGGCACCCCCAGCGTCGTGGCGCGTTCGATCTCGTCCACCACCCCCTGCACCGAGATGCGCCGAATGCGCGGGTCGGGCGCGGCGAGGTTGATCAGGTAGCTGCTGTGCGCAAAGACCGGTACGCGACATTGCGCGCGGAAGCGGGCCACCGCCGCCGGTTCATAGGCGGGAGAACGCCACTGCATGTTCGACTTCAGGAAAATCTGGATCGCGTCGCAGCCGATGGCAGCACCCCGCGCGAGGGCGAGGTCAACTCCGCCGGCAATGGACATGTGGGCGCCAAGTTTCATGTTTGCATCTGGTGGATGCGCGGTTACACATACCGCCATGACACGCATTTTCAAGCTCGTGAAGTGGTGCTTCGTCCTGGCGTTGCTCTTGGTGGTGACGCTGGTGCTGGCCCGCAATGTCGTCGCGCGCAAAGCCATCGAGATTGGCGCCAAGCAGGTGACCGGGTTCCCGCTGACCGTTGAATCGGTGAAAATCGGCTGGGGCAGGATGGCGTTGGCGAACCTGAAGATGACGAATCCCCCCGAGTTTCCCGAACGGGCTTTTGTGGATCTGCCGCAGTTCTCCATGGACTACAAAACGATGTCGCTGCTGTTGCTGAAACCGCACATCCGCGAACTCAACATCAAGTTGAATGAAGTCGTGCTCGTGACGAACGACAAAGGCGAAAGCAACGTCACGCGGCTGACGGCAGCCACGAAATCGAGCGACGCCGGTCAGCAAGCCGGTCAGAGGAAGAAGATGCCCTACCGGGTGGATTTGGTGAAAGTGCAGGTCGGGACGGTGCGGTTCGTGGATCATTCAAAGGGCAAACCGACTGAACGCAAGATGGTGCTGAACCTGACCACCGAATACCGGGACATCACGGAATCGACCGACCTGACGGCCTTGGTCTTGGGGACGGTTCTGGGCAACGTGCGGATTCCCGAGCTCAAAGGCGTCACCGACTCACTCGCGAATACGGGGGATGGCTTGCTCGGTATCTTCAAGAAGAAGTAAGCCGGCCAGCTAAAAGCCTTTGATCTGACGCATCGCCTCGTAGAGCACGATGGCGACGGAGTTCGCGAGATTGATGCTGCGGGCACTTGGGTTGTACATCGGGATGGTGATGATGTTGTCGTGGTAAGCGACGATCAACTCTGGCGGCAGCCCGGCTGTCTCGCGCCCAAACACGAGGTAATCCTCAGGCCGGTAATGTGGCTCGGTGTAGGTGCGTGTGCCGCCTGTTTCCACCAAGTAAAGGTTACCGGCTGTGAGCGCGGCGCAGAACTCGTCCCAGCTTTTCCAGTACTTCCAGGTCACGTGCTGCCAATAATCCATGCCGGCCCGCTTGAGTTCGCGGTCATCCAGCCGAAACCCGAGCGGCCCGATGAGGTGCAGCGTGGCGCCGGTCGCGGCGCAAAGGCGGGCGACATTGCCGGTATTGGGCGGGATCTCGGGTTGGTAGAGGACAACGTTCATGAAAAGAGCAGGGGCACGGTAATCAAACCGTGCCCCTGTCGGCAAGCTTTGGTCGCGGCCGGGTGGCCGCTGCTGAGAGCTGTTACTTCGCGGCGAACCGGCTGGCGACAACGTCCCAGTTGACCGTGTTCCACCAGGCGGCCACGTAGTCGGGCCGGCGGTTCTGGTACTTGAGATAGTAGGCGTGTTCCCAGACGTCGCAGGTCAACAACGGCACGTCGCCATCACGCATCGGATTGGCGGCGTTGCCAGACTGGGCGACCGCGAGGGAACCATCCTTCTTCTTGATCAGCCAGCCCCAGCCGGACGCAAACTGCGTGACCGACATCTTGGAGAGCTGTTCCTTGAAGGCGTTGAAATTGCCGAAGTACTTGTCGATGGCGCGGCCGATTTCGTTCTTCGGTTCGCCGCCGCCGTTGGGCTTCATGCCTTCCCAGTAGAAGGTGTGGTTCCAGACCTGCGCGCCGTTATTGAAGATGGGGCCGGCGGGCGCTTTGAGGATGATCTGCTCCAGGCTGGCATCGGCAAAGTCGGTGCCGACGACCATTTTGTTGAGATTGTCGACGTACGCCTGGTGATGTTTCCCGTGATGAATCTCCAGGGTGCGCGCATCGATGTGCGGTTCGAGGGCATCGAGGGCATACGGCAGCTTGGGTAATTGATGGACCATGTCTGTCTCCTAGTTATTTGTGCGCTTGTCGTTGAGGTCGCTCCGAAGGGCCGACCGTGCGTGACGGTAGCCTTGGGGGCGGGGGCTGTCAAACGCCGAGGGCAAAACCGGTTGCTTGCCGATGCGACCTCGACTACTTTTCGCGCCATGAAATGGGTCATTCACCATGCCAAACGGACCGCACGCATCAGTGCGGGCGTGGCGTTGATCTTGGGGGGCGCATTCCTCAGCATCCCGGGCGTGCCCGGGCCTGGTTTGCTGGTGGTCTTTGCCGGGCTGAGCATTCTCGCCGTCGATTTTGTCTGGGCCCATCGGCTCAAGACAAAGATCCAAGACACCACCCGGAACGCCGTGGACAAAGTGCGCGGCAAAAGGAAGACCGAGAAGGCGGAGCCGGTCACCTAGCGCGCCGCTTTGTCGTACCAATGTTCGCAGTATTGCTTGCTGCGAATCTTCTTCTGCAACCCGAAGCCGAACCCGATCAGCTTGAAGAGCATTTCCCAGAGCGGCGTCTGGTCGATTTTACGGGTGGAGGTGATGATCCAACCTTTGCGGATCAACTCAAACTTCTGCCCGCGCGGTTTGCCGATCTTGCGCAGGTCATAGGCGAGTTGGACGTCCTCGGCCGCGTAGATTTCTTCATTGAAGCAGCCAAACGAATCGAAGTCGGCCTTGCGACAATGCATCATGCCGACGCCGACCCGGCTGAATGTCACGTAAATCCCCCAGATGAAGTAGAAGAAACTGATCTTCGCGTTCCGCTTGGCCGGCTCAATCCAA
>JBFZFE010000211.1:0-5213 GCA_041306525.1 Verrucomicrobiota bacterium
TGCCGCTCGGTGCTGCGCTGGCTATCAACTCACCGCCTGATATTGAGGCTCCTGTTCCCAGCGTCCACCCTGTGCCGCTGCTGAAATCCCCATTCGTCACCAACTCCGGCTGCCCCGCCACAAACGCATCGAACGTCTTGCCGCCCATCAGCCGCTTGTCAGCGATAAAGCCCACAGGCGAGGCCACAGCCGCAGCCGTCGCGCCCGTGGAGAGCTGACGCATCGAGGTCAGGTCAGACGGATCGTACCACGCACCCTGCTCACCGGCGGCGAAGAGCGCGGTGGGGAGCCATGAGGCGCTGCCGCGCAGCCGTTGGTTGGCAGCAAAGAGCGAGGCGACCATCGCGTCAGGCCGTGAACAGGCAACCAGCCGCGCCGCTCGCAGTCACGATGCGGACACCGGGGATATTCACGCGAAACGGCATCGGGTAGTAGCCGCCGGCCACCACGGGCATTTCGTCGAGCAGCACCACGTTGGGTGTGTCGAGCAGTGTCACAGTGAT
This sequence comes from Verrucomicrobiota bacterium, assembly GCA_041306525.1. Lineage (GTDB taxonomy): Bacteria > Verrucomicrobiota > Verrucomicrobiia > Palsa-1439 > Palsa-1439 > JBFZFE01. Next base: position 504 of record JBFZFE010000211.1, read on the forward strand.
CGTGCCATCAGCATCGGCCATGAAGCCCGCCACGCCGTTGCAGAAGAAGTCGTTGGTGGTGTTGGCCGCGATGCGGTTGCCGGTGTAGCCTTCTTGAACTTCCATCGGGGTATCCTCGAAAAGTGGCCGGAGCAGGGGGAGAGGGTGAGAGACCCTGCTCCGGCCAAAAGGGCGCGGAAGGGGATTACGCGCCGCTGACTTCGGAACCCATCAGGGGGTCGAGGTTGGTCGCCCCGTAGATGCAGTCCCACCGGTGGATGTGTTCACCAGTCGAGATGTCCGAACCACGCCAGTAACGGATCGTGATGCCGGTCTCGGGATCGGTCGCGAAGCTGCTTTCGCCCGTGAACGGGGTGTGCAGACGGGCCGAAACCATCGTGATCGCCTGCTTGTTCCATGCGGCGCGGATGCGACGGGTGGCACCAGCGGCCCCGAGGTGGGTGACGACCGCATCGTTGATCGGAGCGGCGGCGCAAGTGGCGAACGCGGTGTTGGCGTTCGTGTCCACACCGTCGCTGGTGCCGGGGACGATGATCGGCGGGCTGATGATCAGGTTGCCGGCACCCGAAGCGCCGAGCGTGATAGTGGTGCCGAGCGGCGAACCCGCAGCAACACCGGTGCCACCGACGACCGTGAAGGTCTGGAGATAGCCCAGATCGACCTGATTGCGCCAGTCGTAGGCGTTCACGCCCGCGATGGTCAGCTTCTCGCCCACACGCACGGTCGCGCCAGTGGCCTGACCGTCGATGGTGATGGTCTGGACCATGGTGTCCTTCACATCGCGGTAGTTTACCGACAGGGTGCCGTTGTTGATCAGCGTGGTGGCTGCGGCAACGCGGGTGCCGTTGGTGACAGCCGGACACTGCTGGGTGGCATAAACGTCGATTTCCGACAGAAGCGGGATGCGGACACGTTCCAGAGCGTTGCGGTTGATGCCCTGAATGTCGCCGCCGATCAGCGAGCCACGGATCTTCTCGCCATCCGCGAAGGTGACGGTCGAAACGAGGTCGTTGTTCGGCACACCATAGTCCATCATCCGCGTGTGGACGCGGTTGAAGTCAGCCGGAGTGGCGATCGCGCCGAAAGCGTCGGTCGCGGTGGCGGAACCGCCGATATACGGCGAGAACTTGGCCACCTGCGATTGCAGGTGCGAGTCGATCTGGTGCGCGAGGGTCGAAGCCGCCGACAGCATGGTCTGGTTGCGCATCAGCGCATTGAACGACTGGACGTATTCGATGTCGCCGACGCCGATATGCACCTTGGCATACTGGTTTACGGTGACGGGCACCGAGCCGGTCACGATGTCCTGCTTGGCCAGCGCGGCGCTCATTGCCGAGGCATCGTTGCGGGCGAAACGGGGCGGGCGCTTGACGCTGACGGTCAGGCCGTTCTGGTCAGTCACCTGATTGGCGAACTTGCCGTTCACCAGCTTGCCGGTGACGAGTTGGTTCTTGGCGAGGAGGAGCATGGTGTTCGCATACTCCTGGGCGTTCAGAAAAACGTTGGCCATGATTTAGACCTTTCCTTGTGCCAGCTTCTCGAAAGCGGCGAAATCAGAAGTCGCGGGGTTGGCGGAGAATTTGCCGCCGGAGCCGCGAGCGGAGTTGACCGGAGGGGGTGCCTTGGAAGCCTTGCGCGGCGCGGGCCGATCGAATTGGACTTCCATGCGTCCGACCCAGCGGTCGAGTTGACGCTGATCCATACCGGCGACTTGCTCGGCTTCCTTCGGGTTGCTGGCCAGATAATAGAGAATATCCGCGCCTTTGTCCGAGTCGAGTGCTGCTTCCAGCATGGGTTGCGTGAGAGGCCACTCACCGTCTTCTGCGCCTTCGATCACGACTTCGTTGAAGTCTGCGTAGCGCTCGGAGCCGACTTGCGCCGTTTGTTCTGCGCGGGTCTTGATCTGCTCGGCCTCTCGCATCGCAGCCTTTTGCTGCTCGGTGGCCTGCATTTCCTGCCGCAGTGCCGCGATCTTCTGTTCGGCCTTGAAATCGGCCAAATCTGCGATGTATCGCGGATCGAGGTCGCCGTAGTCGTAATTCGACGGATCGGGTTCCCTGATGTCGTCATTTTTGACACTGATCGGCCCTTTCGTCAAGTCGGGCGTGTCACCAGACTTCTTTCCGGCTTCCAGAGCCGCGATACGGGCTTCCAGAGCCGCTGCGCGGGCCTCTGCGGCCTCGGCGCGCTCCCGCTGGCGGCGATAGCGCTCTGCGCCGGAGCGCCGGCGCTTGGGTTCGTCGGTTTCTTCGCTCTCCGAGGCTTCTTCGGCGTCCTCGTCGCCTTCTTCGGCCTCGTTTTCGTCCTCGGGGGCTTCTTCGGCTTCGACAGCCCCGTTTTCGTCCTCGGGAGCCTGTTCAGACGGCTCTCCGGTGATGAAAGTCGCCATTTCGGCGGCGTTCAGTTCGTCCTCGGTGGGTTGGGTATCGCTCATTACTCTGTCCTTTCGTCAATGGCGAGTGCGGTGTTGATTTCCCGTTCCTGGATGCGGCTTTCGACATCCGTGATGCGCGCTTCGCCATTGGCGAGCGATTGTGCCGCGTCTGCTTTCAGCTTTTCCGTCTCGGCGCGGGTCTTTTCGATCTCCGCGGCCTTCTGTTCAAGTTCGAGTTGCGCGTCTTGAAGGGCCAGTTGCTGCTGCATGGCCTGCATCTGGGCGGCTTCCATCGCCTTCTGCTGATCCTCGGGCGTCATTTCGTCCTGCGGCTTCAACTGCTCGGGCAACATGGCCGCGAAACGGCGCGCGAACTCGGCTGCGTTTGGCCAATCCTGCGCTTCGGCCACAAGATCCATGACCATCGCGGCGGTTTCCGGCACAGCGTTGACGAAGCCCATCATCTGCTCGGCAGCCAGAGCGCGCTTGGTGACAGTGGACGGGCCAACGGTCACAGTGACGGCGTATTTGCCGAGCGTGACATCGGTGTTCGGGTTGGACGGGTTGTTGAGTTGCGTCAGAGCCGCTTCACCGTCAGGGCCAATGATCTTGGCGATGCGGAAGGTGTCGTAGATCGTCGGGATCAGTTCGTTGATCACCTTGGCGCAGCGTTCGTCGGCCATGCGCAGGCGATCGCTGTAGATGAACGTGCCGAGATCGCTGATCTGCTGGCGGGCCTGAATGGCGACCTTGGAAACCTCGTTCGACTTCATGCCGAGCGCGGCTTCGTGGATGTTCGAGACATCCCGCATATCCTGCACCGTCACGGCGCTCTCGTTCAGGAGCGCGGTGTCGAGCGGCGGTGCCTGAACGCGCTCGGGCTTGCCGCCTTCGGCGTTGTAGGTGAGCAGCGGATCGTCGGAGATGGCGCTCGCCCGCCAATCCTTCTCGAAGCCCGCCACAGCCTCGCGGGTGGCCAGCCACTTGTTTCGCGGGGCTGCAATAAGCTGCTCGGCCTGCACCGAACGCCAGTAGTTGTGGAGGCGCTGCGGGTCTTTCAGGTAGCGCACCAGCCCCCAGCGCACGTATTTCTCGCCATCGCGCAGTTCCCAGCCGGGGACGCGGAAGATCGGGATCGAGGTGCAGGGGAGGCTATACGGGCCTTCGAGGATGTCGTTGCCGCTGCACAGATACATCTGGGCGAAGCGATTGGGCACTTCGCGGGCATAGGGTTCGCCCTCACGATCAACGACCATACCCATCTCAAAGGCGGCCATGACCTGATCGTAGTCGTCGAAGCGCTGCACCGAGCCATCGACCATCAGGGCGAGCCACTTGGTGCCTTCCTCGACCATGCGCCAATAGCTGACGACACGGATGGCCTCGTCGCTGATCCATTGGTCGTGGTCCTCGGCAAAGGAGGTCACGGAAGCCCACGGAAACTTCTTCTGGAACAGGGTTTTCGGGACGCTCTCGGCCACGAAGCCGAAACGGGCGTCACCGCCATCGGGTTCAACGGAGAGTTCGTCGATCACGACCGAGAAGGGGTCGGGGATGTGCTTGATCTTGATTTCCTGATCGAACACATCGTCGGCGGCATAGTCGATTTCGATGGCGTAGTAGCCCACGCCGCCGATCACCTGATACTTCATGGCCTCGTCGCGGGCCAAGTCGGCGTTCGAGTTCTTGAAGATCGAACGGATCAGGGCTTCCCGAAGCCGGGCGATTTCTTTCGTGCCGCCATGATCCGGATAGACGCGGATTTCGGTTTCGTTGAGCAGCCGGTTGCCCACGACTTGCGCCACGTAGGCTGGCAGGCGGTTGATGGTGAGAACGGGCTTGCGGGCGTTGATGCGGCGCTCCTTGGCCGTCTGCTCCCACTGCTCGCCAAAGACAAACTCGATGTCCTCGCGCATGGCGTCGCGGTTGGCTTCCTCGTCCTGACCGCCAACGGCACGGGTGTAGTTCTCGCGCATTTCCTGCAAGAACGCGGCGATGCTGTCGTATCCCTTGGGGGTCGCGGGCTGACGGACGCGCTTTTCACTGCTCAAAGTAGCCATTACACCATCCAGGAACCCGGTTGTGACGAAATCGTGTTCTCATACACTGCTGGAGCAGGTTGGGCAATTCCCTGTTGACTGATGGGGATCACAGGCTCGTTGCGCGGGGAAAAGAACTCCTTGGAAGCGAAGGTGAGGGCCAGTGCGTCGCCAAGATCAGGGCTGCGAACGCCGTTCTTCCTCATATCTGCCTTTGACATCAGGAGCCAGTCGCCATTCGTCCGGTGGATCGGTTTCACGGCGACGATGTCGGCGCACAGATCGTCTATGTCGGGT
>JBFZFE010000212.1:0-5160 GCA_041306525.1 Verrucomicrobiota bacterium
GTCCGGGAACTCCACGACCCCCGCGATGCCGGCATGGCCCCGCTCTTTGACACAATTCTGGCCCACGTGCCGCCGCCGCAGGCCAATGCGGACAAGCCATTCGAAATGCTCGTCAGCAACCTGGATTGGTCCGATTACGTCGGCCGCATCGCCTTGGGCAAAATCACCGGCGGCAGCGTCAAAGTCGGCGACTCCATCGTCTGCATCCACAAAGACGGCAAACGCGAACGCGCCAACGTCACCAAAATCTTCGAGTTCAGCGGCCTGAAATCCGGGGAATGCATCTCCGGCGAGGCCGGTAACATCGTCGGCCTTTCTGGTTTCGAGGACATCGACATCGGCGAAACCATTTGCGACCGCGAAGATCGCGAACCGATTCCGTTCCAGGAAATCGATCCGCCCACAATTCAAATGCAGTTCGCGGTCAACGATGGCCCCTTGGCCGGCAAGGACGGCAGATTGGTTACCGCCCGTCACATCGGCGAGCGCCTCCACAAGGAAACCCGGACCAATATCTCCCTCCAGGTTCAGGACACCAACGCCGCCAACATCTTCCTCGTCAGTGCCCGCGGTGAGATGCAGATTGCCGTGCTCGTCGAGCAAATGCGCCGGGAAGGCTACGAAGTTCTCGTCTCGCGTCCCGAAGTCATCACCCGCCGCAACGCGGAAGGCAAGCTCTTGGAGCCCTACGAAACCCTCTGGGTCGAGACGCCGCAGGAAAAACTCGGCGATGTCATGCAGGTGCTCGCCAATCGCAAGGCCGAGATCACCAACATGCAGCATCACCCGCAGGGCGTGACGGTCGAAGCCACCATCCCGACCCGCGGGCTGATTGGCTTTGAGACCGATATGGTCAACATCACCAGCGGTCGCGCCGCCATGTCGCACCTGTTCAAGGAATATGGCCTGTGGAAGGGCGACATCATGACCCGCCTGACCGGCACGCTGGTCAGCATGGAAACCGGTATCGCCACCGCTTGGGCGCTCAACAACATTCAGGAACGCGGACGCCTCTTTGTCGGTCCGCAGGAAGATGTGTACGAAGGCATGATCATCGGCGAGAACCCGCGCGCCGAGGACATGCCGGTCAACCCGACCAAGACCAAGCATCTGACCAACATGCGCAGCCAAGGCGACGGCAAGGGCATCCAGCTTGAGCCGGCCCTCAAAATGAGCTTGGAGCGCAGCTTGGAATACATCGCCGCCGACGAGTACGTGGAGGCAACGCCGCACAACCTGCGTCTGCGCAAGAAGATCCTGAACGCCACCGCTCGCAAACGCGCCGCCATGGTCACCACCACCGTCCCCGCCTGACGGGCGCCGGTCCGCTGCCGCGCCACAACAGGTTGGACCAACAGGCAAGCGCAGATATGCTGCGGCTGCCTTGCTCCATCGGCAGCAGCATCGCCGATCATCTGCCGCCGATGGCCCTGTTCTGACTCAGGAAACCCGTCGCCGCATCAGCAGCGCCAGCAATCCCCAGAGCAGGCCGAAACCGGCCACGCTCAACCCGGTCACGGTCAGCATGCCAACCCCTTTGCTCTCGACAGCCGCAAATTCCACGCTCATCGGCTTGCGGATTTCCGTCTGCAGCGTCTGGGTGAAGGACAGTTGTTGGCCCCGTCGGGGCAGGTTCACCCGCAACGGCATCGCTTTCACAGTGACGATCTCCTGCGCCTTCTGAACCTTCTCGGCCTGCTGCTCGGCGGCAACCTCATCGAACTGCACCTGGATGGCCTGCTGTGACATCTGGTTGTCGGCCCGCATCTCACCGGTGCCGGACGACTGGCCAATGCCTCCATTTTGAATGACAACGGGGCTGCCGTTTGCCGTGACGGTGTTGTTATAGATGTACTGCCGTTGCTGCTCGATCATCTGTTTGCCCTGGGCACGGCGGATGTCTTTCTCGAGCTTCTTGACCTCTTCCCGTTTGGCGCCGTTGTCGTCCTCATTCCAGTTGTTCTTGAGATTACCCAAGGCCCGGACCGCGTCATTCAGCTTGCCGCCCACGATATTGCTGCGGGCCGCGCTCATCGACGAGGCGCTTTCCTTGAAGCGCTTGGCCCTGTTGTCGCCCTCCACCTGAGCGTAGTCCTGGAAGCTGAAGAAGACGTTCGGGTTCGCCAGCGCCTGCGCCACGACGGCCAGGTCGTGTTTCATCGATCCCTCGAACTTGCTGTAGGTGTAATCCGGTGGCAGGAACAGCTCCCAGCGTGCGTTCTTCAACGGGATGTCCAGCGCCGGCGTCTCCAATTTCACCGTTCCCCGCCGTTTCGGGAACTTGTCGGCGCTTACGTAGGTCAACTCGACTTGCACGGGCGCGCCATCCGCGCCGGAACGCTCCATCGGCAACAACAGTTTGCCCTCGCGCACGCTCGGCCGGACGGGTTGACCGCCCACGAACGCCGACCAGACATTGGTGGCCTGCGGCGGCAAGGTCACTTCCAGGTATTGGCGGGCATTGTTGCGGATGGCCAGTTTCATTTCCGTCATCATCTGGCCGTCTTCGCTGACCACTGTCGTTAGGTTCACATTGTCCACCAACGCCTGCAATACTTCGGCTTCCTCGAACCGCTGCGTGGCCAAGGCCAGCTTGTAACCGGCACGCAGGTACCGGTAAGTCAGCGTGGGTTGCTGATCGCCGCGCCCGGCCCAATCGGGCACTTCGCGCGCATCGGTCTTCAGCAGGTCGGCGGTCTCCTCGCGCAGTTCCACCCGCAACGACGCAGGAGCATTCACCGCCAGCCAGCCGGTCTCGCGTTCCACCCCGGGCACCTCGATGCCCGGCAAATCCAGCGTGCCCTCTTTGACGTTCCAGGGCCGTTCCCACGTCACCACCAGCAGATAGGAACCGCGCACCTTGTTTTGCAGTTCGACGCGCCATTCGTTGCCGGTCTGGTCCTGACGCCGGATGTTGGCGCCGGTAACTTCCACGTTGCGCAACGCCGCCGGGGCCTTGATGCGAAACTCCTTCGTTGGCGCGTTCTGAATCTCGTAACGCACCAGCGTCCGACCGCTCACCAGCGTCTCGCTCAACGTCACCCAGTTCATCACCTCGGCCCGCACCCATGACTCGATCTTTTCGCTGCTCACCGCCAGCTTCCAGCCCGGTAACGCCGCCGTGGTATCGGCGGGTATCATCTTGAACGCCAGCACGCCGCTGCCGGCGCTGAGCCCGACCGCGGTGGCGGGCACTTCACTGAGCCCGCCAAACGTCTCGGTCTTGATCTGCAGCCCTTCTTCCGAGGCCACCGACACAAACCCGCTCAGTTTCTCGACCCCGAGCGGCTGCACGCCCACGATCTCCATCTTCGGCGGCAACTCCGGCAACGTCCGCGCCAGGTCCACCTGCAACGCGTAAGCACCCATCGTCCGTTGCTTCAACGTCACCTCCAGCAGCTGGCCGTCCTTCTCGACCCACTGCGCGATGTTCTGCCCGGTAACCCGTTCGACCCGGTAACCGGCGGGCAACGCCAGTTGCAGCACAAACACGCCCGTCCGTTTGATCGTGTACTCGACGTGCGCGGTGATCCCGATCTGCTCCGCACTGAGCCGCGCCACATTGCGGACCACTGCCTCGATCTGCGGCTGGACCGGTGCCACCCGCACCGTCAAGGCGAATTCCGATTTCAGAAACCGGTAGGCGCTCGACATCCCGGCCACTGCCGTCTTCGCCTGCGACATCGCGCGCGCGAACTCCTCGATATCCACCTTCTGCAGCTCACCCGCTTGGTCCACTGCCACGCTCAACTCATCGCTCGCCTTCAACGCCAGCAAGCCCGTCTCGCGTTTCACTTCCACCGCGTGCGGAATCTCGATCGTTGCGAGCTCTGCTCCCGCCTCCAGCGGCCGTTCCGTCTCGACGGTCAGCCGGTAACTCGGCGAAACGCCCTTGACCAGTTCCACCACCAGCATCTTTCCCTGATCCTCCAGCTTCCATGTCCGAATCGCCTCGCCCTCGACACGCATCAACCGCTGCCCCGCCGGCAAGCGCACCTTCATCTGGCGCAACTCGCCCTGGGTCACGTTGTAATCGAGAACCGAGCGCACGTTGAGCACGCCGCCGCCGAGCGACACCAACGACGCGTTCTGGCAGAACACCGTCGCCGCAATCTCCGCGGCCCGCTTGGTCCGGGCAGTCCATGTCAACTCCACGCGTTCGGCGGCGCCCATGACGCTCTCCACGCGCGTCTTCTGGCCGTCCGGGACGGTCTTGAACGAGACCGCCGTCGGCAGCTCCACCATGGCTTCCGCTTCATCGAGCGTCACCGCGACTTTCGTCATCAACGCCGCCGGTATGCCAAACTCGATGCGTCGCTTCGCCACGTCGCCCCCCAGCTTCACCAGGAACTTCACCCGCACCGTGGCCGTTCCCTTCTCCGGCAGCAACACGCTGACCGCGCCCGGTGTCCGCAACAACCGCGCCTCCGTCGTCGTCTTGCGCCCAAACCAACCGCTCGTCCTGCCCTTCGGCCCGCTGAACTCCTGGACCGCCACCTCATCGCCGAACAGGCGCACCACTTGGTTGGTCGTGGTCGCCTTCAACTCAAAGGTCGCCTCAAACTGCGCCGTCTGGCCCACGCCCAGCGTGTTCTGCCCCAGTTCGCGCACCACGCCGGTGTACTGCGCCGAGACAACTGTCGCCTGCTCAATGGCCGGCAGACAGTCCACAACTGTCGGCGCTTGCACCGCTGTCATGGCGGGTACCGGTTTCTCCGCACTCAGCGCCTTGGCAGGCTTGTCCGCGGCCTGCGCCGAGGCGCCCAACAACAACGCCAGCATCAAGCCGGTCACTGTCGACGAAGAGGCATCCACGCGCGGGTTCCGGTAACCATGTTGTGCTTCTTGCGCGCCCGGGGTAATGGGCGGCGGCATCAGTGGCGGCATGCCGGGCGGCTCATCCGATTTCTTCTTCGGCGGAATCCGTTTCCAAAGCGCGATCAGCACCATGACGAAGATCACCAACCCCGCGACCGGCAGGGACAACAGCAACGCCTCATCCAGCAGCCGGTAAGACAACAGGAACCCGACCAAACCGCCCACCGCCAGCGCCACTCCGAGAGCCGCTTTGAAACTGCTCCAGTTGCGCCGCCATGCCTGCCAGACCAGCAAAGCCAAGCCCAACGCAAACGCCGCGGCCTGTGCCGTTCCGCGCAACGC
>JBFZFE010000213.1:0-4018 GCA_041306525.1 Verrucomicrobiota bacterium
CGGAGGTGCTCGCCGTCGGTCCCGATGGCAAACGCGAGACGCACGGAATGCGCAAGCATTACTCTGTTTACAGCCGCCGGTACCGCGAGCTCAGCGCCGGCATCGTCGGCCAGATTGTGAACGAACTCGGCAGCCACCCGGCCGTGCACAGCTGGCAGATTGATAATGAGATGGGCGGCCGCGATTTCTCCGCCGAGGCGCATACCGGTTTTCACGCGTGGCTGAAGCAACGCTACGGCACCATCGAGAACCTGAACCAGACCTGGGGCCTCGAATTCTGGAGTCAGGCCTACGACCGCTTCGACCAGATCCCGATGCCCACCGCCGCGGTCGGCAGCATCGAGGTGCCCGAACGCCATCATCCGTCGCTGATCATGGCCATCGCCCGTTACAACTCCGCGGCGTGGACCAGCTTCATCAAGCTGCAGTGCGACATCATCCGCGCCAAGTGCGCCCAGCCCATCACCACCAACATGACCGCCGGCTTCGGCCACAATTGGTACCAGCACAACCAGCTCCTCGACCGCGTCGGCTTCTCGATCTACGCCGATCTCGACCACTACGGCTGGACCCTGGAACGACTCGACCGCATGCGGCCCGAGAAGCTCGCGCCGTTTTGGATCCTCGAAACCGCCCCGAACTGGTCCGGCGGCGGCCGCCAATGGAACATCCATCACAGCGGCGAAGGCGTCCGCGCCTACACCTGGCTCACAACGCTCGTTGGCGGCTCGATGATGCTTTACTGGCAATGGCGTTCGCACTGGGCCGGTCAGGAAATGCAGCACGGCACTTGTGTCACCGCCACCGGCAAATGGCGGCCCGGCAAGCAAGCTTGGCAGCAGGTCACCGCCGAACGCGCCGCCCAGGCCGCCTGGCTCGATGCCCACCCCGCCCCGCGCGCCGATATCGGCATCGTTCTCAGTTTTGAAGCCGCTTGGGGTTTCTCCATCGACCCGATCACCGACGACATGAAATACGGCGAGCGCTGGCGCAACGACCATTATCTCGCTCTTGTTCACAACCACATTTGGCGCGACATCATCAGCCCCGACGTCGACATTTCGCAGTACAAAGTCCTGCTCCTGCCGCTGCTGCCGATTGTGCCCGGCACACTCCGCGACCAACTCGGTCCCTGGTTGCGCAACGGCGGCCGCCTCCTGCTCGGCCCGCTCACGGGTTACCGGACCGCCGAATGGACGACACCGGTTGATCGCGAGCTTGCCGGTCTCGAAGACCTGATCGGGGCGGAGGTCAGCACCCAGTTCAGCGCGATGTGGATTGAGAACCAGATCAATGTCGATTGCGGCGACGGCAGCACCGTTCGTCCCATCGGTTTCTGTGACGGCTACGCGCCGACCACCGCGAAAGTGCTCGCCACCTACCGGGGTGGCTACGGCGACGGCGCGGCCGCGGTCATCGAGAACCAAGTTGGCCAAGGCAAAGTCATCGCGCTCGGTTGCCGGGTGGACGCCGCCGTTTACTCCCGGCTCGTCAAACGCTTGCTCGACGAAGCTGGCATCCGACCGCTGGCCCAAGGCGGCGACGGCAAAGTCATCGTCACCAAACGTGGCGACAACGCCCTGGGCATCGTCAACATCAGTGAACAACCGCGCACCGTGACCTTGCCCCGCGCCGGTAGAGATCGCCTGACCGGCAAAACCGTCGGCCCCCAGATCGACTTGGCCCCGCTGGCAGTGTTGTTGATCGAGTAGCCAGGCCTCAGGACCTTTGCCGGACTGTTTTGGGGTTGCCCCTGGAAATTCGACGGGCATAATCGGCGCGACTTGCGGCTGAATCCGTATGGCGCTGACTGATTACCAAGCAAAGTATCTGGCGTATGAACTGACGCGGCGGTTCTCCTCTGACAACCTGGAGAAATTCGCTGGTGCGGTGGCGGGTGCGCAGGTCGATCTGAATCCCCACCAAGTGGACGCCGCGCTGTTCGCCTTTCAATCCCCGCTCTCGCAGGGAGCGTTGCTGGCGGATGAAGTCGGTCTCGGCAAGACCATCGAGGCGGGTTTGGTCCTGTCGCAGCGCTGGGCGGAACGCAAGCGGCGGATGCTGGTGATCGTGCCCTCCAACCTCCGCAAGCAATGGTACCAGGAACTCACGGAGAAATTCTTTCTTCCCTGTACCATCCTGGAAACGCGCTCCTACAAGGAGGCTGCCAAGGCCGGCAAACCCCAGCCGTTTGATGCCGATAGCATTGTCATTTGCTCGTACCAGTTTGCCCGCAACAAGGCCACGGACGTGCAAGCCGTGCCTTGGGACCTGGTGGTCATCGATGAAGCCCACCGGTTGCGGAACGTTTACAAGCCGTCGAACATCATCGCCAACACCCTCAAACAAGCGTTGGGCAAACGCCACAAACTCCTGCTCACCGCCACGCCACTCCAGAACTCACTGCTCGAATTGTTCGGTCTGGTCAGTTTCATTGACGAGTACACGTTCGGTGACCTGAAAACTTTCCGCGAACAGTTTGCCAGCCTGAATCAGGAGCAGACGTTCCAATTGTTGAAGGCCCGGCTCAAGCCGCTTTGCCATCGCACACTGCGCCGGCAGGTCACGGCTTACATTCCCTTTACCAAACGCCACCCGCTCGTGGAGGAGTTCACGCCCACCGAGAGCGAGGATCAGCTTTACCTGCTGGTTTCCGATTATCTGCGCCGTGACAATCTCCAGGCACTCCCGGCCAGCCAGCGTTCCCTGATGACGCTCGTCATGCGCAAACTGCTGGCCTCCTCGACATTCGCCATTGCTGGCGCCCTGAATACCTTGTCGGCCCGTCTCCAAGCCAAATTGGCCGCCAGCCAACCGCCCGAATCCCTCGAAGACGAGTTGGACCGGGATTACGAGGCGCTCGGCGAAACCGCGGAGGAATGGTCCGACGACGAACCGACCGAAGTTCTTTCGGACGCGGACCGGGCGGCCATTCAGCAGGAAATTGCCGACCTGGGGCAGTTCATCCAGTTGGCCACGTCCATCGGGCAAAACGCCAAGGGACTGGCGCTGGTCAAAGCCTTGCAGGTCGGGTTCGCCAAGGCGGCGGAACTGGGGGCCGCCCAGAAAGCCATCATCTTCACCGAATCACGCCGCACGCAGGATTATCTTCAGCGGGTTCTGGCCGACAGCCCATTCGCCGAAGGCATCGTGCTGTTCAACGGCTCGAACAACGACGACAAGTCGAAGGCGATCTATGCCGCCTGGGTTTCCCGCCATGCCGGCACCGACCGGGTGACCGGCTCACGCTCCGCCGATATGCGGTCGGCGTTGGTGGACTATTTCCGCGAGGAAGGCCGCATCATGATCGCGACCGAAGCCGGTGCGGAAGGCATCAATCTCCAGTTCTGCTCGTTGGTCGTGAACTACGATCTGCCGTGGAACCCCCAGCGCATCGAGCAACGGATCGGCCGGTGCCACCGGTACGGTCAGAAACACGATGTGGTGGTCGTGAACTTCCTCAACCGCAAGAACGCCGCCGACCTGCGCGTGTACCAGTTGCTCTCGGACAAATTCCAACTGTTCGAGGGCGTTTTCGGTGCGAGCGACGAAGTCCTTGGTGCGATTGAGTCGGGCGTGGATTTCGAGAAACGCATCGCCGCCATTTACCAGCGTTGCCGGCAGCAGGAGGAGATCAAGACCGCCTTCGATCAACTCCAGCTCGAATTGAATCTGGAGATCAACGAGGCGATGTCGCGCACCCGGCAGAAGTTGCTCGAAAACTTCGATGACGAGGTGCGCGAGAAACTCCGGGTCCGCGATGCCGCCTCCAAGGCGTTCCTGAGCCGGCACGAACGGATGCTGATGCAACTCACCCGGCACGAACTGGCCAGCCATGCGGAGTTTCAGGGCGATTCGGCGTTCCTGCTGAACTCCTGCCCATTTGACGGCGAGATTCCCTTGGGCCGGTATGAGCTTCCCCGTCGCTCCGGCGAAGCGCACCTTTACCGGCCGAACCATTCACTGGCACTGGCCATCTTGGAACGAGCGAAGTCGCGCGAACTGCCCGTGGCCGAAG
>JBFZFE010000214.1:0-2759 GCA_041306525.1 Verrucomicrobiota bacterium
GGGCGAGGTCTTGTTCTTGCTGCTCGACGATGCGGCCACCCAGTTCCTCAGCGCCAGCCAGTTGGAGGCCACGCCCAGCCAGCATCTGCAACTGGTCAACGCCACGCCCGAAGGACTTGGATGCCAGTGAATTAGCGCCGAAGATTAGCGGGGGGTTGCGGATGGACTGGATGTACTGGCCGTAGGCTTGCTCGTCAAGCGGCATCCAGTCGCCACCGGTGGGCAGGCCCGTGCCGGGGCCGCGCAGGTAAGACTCAGACTGCAACGCAGAGGCCGCGTCGTCGGCGGCAAACGTCAAGCCGTTGACAAACAACTCTTTGCGTGACGGGCTGAACGCAATGGCCGCAGGCTTTTGCATCTGCGGCATGGTGAACTGGCTTTGCTTGGTGAGCGTTTCCCCCATGACAGCCATGTCAGCAGCCGATGGGCCAAGCCCGCCACCTCCGATGCTGGAGGTGGGGTTGAACGGGGCGTATGGGTTTGGCTCCTCCCCCACGTTCACTTTGCTCAGGAGCGGGTTTGCGAAGGAGAGTCCTGCTGTTGCCATGATTACCTCGTCATTTGTACGCCGCCGTAAGTCGGCAGTCCGGCGATTGGATATGCTGCGTTTGAGGTGATCTTAACGCCATCGACCACAATCTCCCGCCCCGATGGATTGAATATAGACGGTGCTCCGCCCGGGGGACGGATGATGACGGTGCCGTCACCTGCCCCAGTGGGCTTGACGTCCCAGTTATAGTTGGCTTTTGCCCACTCCAGTGCCTGTCCAGTGTTACCCTTGACCTGTTCGACCGCGATCTCACGAACCATCTGCGACAACTGCTTGGCGTTTTCCTTCTGGATGTCCAACTGGGCCTTGAAGGTTTCCTCGTTGGCCTTGGCCGAGGCAGCGCCCTTCTGCTGGCGATAGGTACCGTCGAACCCGGAGCGGGCTGCGTCAGCGATCTCCGATGCCGACTGACCTTCCTTGGTCTTGCGGCCATTGACGATGATGTCGAACTTGCCGTCCGTGCGCGGCTGGATACCGATGGGCACCCCGGCGTACTGCGACCACACAGCGGCGAGGCGGCGGGGGTCATTGGCAAGTGTGAACTCTTGCAGGCCTTGCATCCCTTGGAGGTACGTCATGCCGTTGTCGAGCTCCATCAACTTGGCACGTGCCTCCATGAACTGCGCACCCATACCAGCACGTTGGTACATGCCTGCCAAACGCTCCACTTCACCACGCTGCTGCATGGCCCGCTGCATCTCCAGTGGGATGGACTGCGGGTTGGCGAGGTAGAACTGAGAGGAGCCACTGACCTCTGCACGAAACGGTTCCCCAGCGGCGGGAGCAGGGGCAACAGCAGGGGCAGGCGCGGCAGGAGCAGCGCCGGGAGCAGCAGCCGGAGTCGCACTAGGGGTTAACCCGGATAGGATGTCCCCGATGGGTTTGGACATTGCCGCCCGCCCCTTTTCCGAGGACGCGCCCTTGTAGCGCATCAAGGCTTCTTCGACGTCGCCACCGGTCTGCTGGATCATCTTCGCAAACAGTTGCGCAGCGTACGGGATGGCCGTGTTGGGGTCAAGCATCTGCTCACGGGTCAGCCCGTGGGACGACGCAATCTGGGCGATACCCAAACCGAACTTCTCCCCGCGAGGCGAGACAGCCGTGGGGACAAACGACGACTCGGTGCCGATGAGCCGCTTGAAGACCACGGGGTCAATGCCGTACTGGGCCGCGCTCTGCTGGATGATGGCGTCGTAGGGTGTGACCTTGTTGTCATAGGACAACGCCCGCTTGGTGGGCTGCGGCGCGGGGGCGTTCTTGCGCTGGAGTTCTGCGAACCGTTCCTGCTCGGTCATCGGCGCAGTTTCTTGGCGGGCAACCTCCGGGGCAGCGAAGCGGCGCAGACGTTCCTGTTGGAGGAGCGCCATGTTCTGTGGGCCAGTCATACCGGCAGGTGGGGTAAACCCTACTGGACTTTGGTATGGCCGGTCGCCCATTGCCAAGCCGCTGCGGGCCAGACGCGCTGACTCCACTGCCGACTGATCGGGTGCCCCGGGGCGGGCCTGCACGGGCAACGCAGATGTGGGCACAGCAGGTGCGGCGGGCGCAGCCGGGGCGGCAGCGGGTTCAATGTACCGGACGGGTAGCTCACCACCGGGCGCGAACTGGGGCACCTGCGACGTGGGCATGGGCGCACGCAGCATTTCCTGACGCAGTTGGTTGAGCCGGTTCTGCTCCTCGATTTTCAACTGGTTCTGTTGGGCAACACGAGCAGCTTCTTCAGCCTCTCGCATACCGCGCCCGACCACCCCAGCGCCGCCAAGTAGTTGTCCAATGTTCATGTCGATCTCCGATCAGCCACGTGAGCGAGGGTTGGCAGTCAGGGAACCGAACAAGTCGCCGATGTCCTGCTGTGTCTGGCGCTGCCGAGTGGCAGCGGTGCCGTATGCGTCACGCAAACCACCGTAGTTCACCGATGGGCCAGATGTTGGCAGCGCCGTGAGTCCGGCCTGCATTGTCTGGAGGCGCGGGCCAACCGCTGACTGGAAGCCCGTGTCGTACGCGGTGCCTGTGCGGCGACCGGACTCGATGTCGAACCGGCGGGCTTCAGCCTCACGGCGATCACCGGTCAGGCCACGAAGACCAGCGCGTTTTGCAACGGCTCCTTGCGTCTGGGCGCGGCGGGAGCTTTGCAGGCCGAAGTACTCGGGGTCAAAATACTTGGACTCGCCCGCGAGACTTTGCGCCTGCTCCAGCTTTTGGTTGAACA
>JBFZFE010000215.1:0-6311 GCA_041306525.1 Verrucomicrobiota bacterium
GCCTTGGCTTTCTCGGCAGGACGCAGCGAACGCACCGCCGCACCTGCGCGCCACATCTCGCTGTCGCGAATCGTGGCCAATTCCTTGGCGACCTTGGCCGGGTAGTCCTTCGCGCCGCAGACCTTGATGACGCGTTCGGCTTCCTTGCCGGACGACACGCGTTTGTAGAGGTCCGTGAACACCGGCAGGACGGCCTTCTTGAACTTCGGCTTCCAGTCCAACGCGCCGCGCTGGGCGGTGGCGGAGCAATTCGAGTACATCCAGTCCATGCCCTTCTCGTCGACGAGCCGGATCAAGGACTGGGTGAGTTCCTCGACGGTCTCATTGAACGCTTCGCTCGGGCTGTGGCCGGCTTTGCGGAGCACGTCGTATTGCGCTTCCATCACGCCCGCGAGGCAGCCCATCAGCACGCCGCGTTCGCCGGTCAGGTCGCTGTTGGTCTCGTGCGGGAACGTCGTCGGGAACAGGTAGCCCGAGCCGATGGCGATGCCAACGGCGAGGCAGCGTTCCTCGGCGCGGCCGGTCGCATCCTGGAACACGGCGTAACTGGAGTTGATGCCTGCGCCCGAGAGGAAATTGCGGCGGACATTCAGGCCTGAGCCTTTCGGCGCGACCATGATGACGTCCACGTTCTTCGGCGGCACCACGCCCGTCTTCTTGTGATAGGTGATCGAGAAACCGTGCGAGAAATACAGCGCATCGCCGGCCTTGAGGTTCTGCTTGATCAACGGCCACACGGCCCGTTGCGCGGCATCGGAGACGAGCAACTGGATGATCGTGCCCTTCTGCACCGCTTCGGCGATCGGGAACAACGTCTTGCCGGGCACCCAGCCGTCGGCAATCGCGCGATCCCAGTCCCGCTTGAATTCCGGCGCCTGGCCGATGATGACGTTGAAGCCGTTGTCCTTCATGTTCAACGCCTGCGCTGGGCCCTGCACGCCGTAGCCGATGACGGCGATGACTTCCTTCTTCAGTACCTGCCGGGCTTTCGCCAGCGAAAACTCCTCGCGCTTGACGACCGTTTCCTTCACGCCGCCAAAATCAATAAGTGCCATGTTCTGTCTTCTCCTTTTTCCTTGGTTAAGTTATTTGCGTGGCATCGCGACCAGGCCGGTGCGGGTCAGGTCGCGAACGCCGAACGGTTCCATCAATTCGAGGAACGCGCTGACCTTCGATTCGGTGCCGGTAATCTCGACAGTCAACGTCTTGTGCGCCACATCCACGATTTTCGCGCGGAAAATGTCGCAAATCTGCATCACTTCCGAGCGCGTCTTGGCGTCGGCGCCCACCTTGACCAGGATCAGCTCCCGGTCCACGTACTCGCCCTCACGGAAGTCCTGCACCTTGAGCACGTTCACCAGCTTGTTGAGTTGCTTGATGATCTGCTCCAGCACCGCGTCATCGCCCTTGACCACGATGGTCATGCGCGAAACGGTCGGGTCCTGCGTCGGCGCCACATTCAGCGTGTCAATGTTGAACCCGCGGCCGCTGAAGAGCCCGGCAATGCGGGTCAGAACGCCGAATTTGTTTTCCACCAGCACCGAAAGCGTGTGTCTCATAAAACGCGCGCGTTTATACGGGAAAGCGCCTGTCCGCACAAGCCTTTCATCGTCCCTCCCCAGTGGCACAGGGGCAGGTTCGGACATAGGGTTGGGGGCGCAAAGCGGAGGAAAACGCAGTGGACATGGCAGAGCGGGAGTCAACGGGGGGCGGGGCAGGCTGGAACCATCATTTGTGGCGGGATCCTTGGGCGTGGGATCTGTTGGTGATGGGTTTGGTCTGGCTGGTGTTGTGGGTGGCGTATCAGGTGCGCGATTTGCTGTTGCCATTGGTGCTGGCTTGGGGGGTGGCCTATCTGCTGGCCCCGTTTTACGTCTGGATGAAACAACACTGGCGGTTCCCGCGCTGGTTGTCAGTGATGGTTGTGCTGCTGTTGTTTGTGGCGCTGGGAGGCGGCGTGTTCGCGTGGGTGGGGCCGTTGCTGGTGGGGCAGACGGTGGGGTTTGCGACGCAGGTGCCGAAGTATCTGCAGCGGCTGGCCAACCAGTACGGCGTGCAGGTCGGGACCTTGGGTGAACAGGCGCAGAAGCTTTCCGACCGGCTGCAGGAGGACCCGATGGGGGTGTTGCGTCCGCTGTTTGCCGGTTCGGGGGAGGTGATGGGGTTCATCGGCACGGTGGTGGGCGGGACCTTGTACGTGGTGTTTGCGCTGACGTTGTGGCTGGTGTTCTTCATCTATTTCTCGCTGTGTTACCCCAAGATCATGCGCTGGTTTCGGCATCTGTTGCCGGCCCGTTCCCGGCGGCGCGTGCTGGAGATTGTCGGGGAGATGGACGCGGCGGTGGGCGGCTTTTTCCGGAGCCGGGTGCTGGCGAAGATCATCGTGGGCTTTTTGTTCGCACTGGGCTGGTGGCTGGCGGGTGTGCCGTACTGGTTTCTGCTGGGGCTCATCGCGGGGCTGCTCAACATCCTGCCGTTCGCCTCGGTGATCTGTCTGCCGCTGGCGGTGCTGTTGAAGTACTTGGATCTGACCGCCGGTAATGCGGGGGCGGAGTTCAACTGGGCGATTGTGTTGTGGCCGAGCCTGGTCTTCGTGGCGGTGCAGAGCTTGGATGAATGGGTGGTGGCGCCGCTGCTGGGGGCGAAGGCGTCGAACTTGAACGTGATGACGGTCTTGCTGGCCGCGTTGATGGGGGCTTCGTTTGGCGGGGTCTGGGGCATCCTGCTGGCAGTGCCGGTGGTGGCCTGCGTGAAGGTCGTCATGCAACGGGTGTTGCTGCCGCGCTGGCGCGGTTGGGCGGCGCGCCATTAGCCAACCGCGCCTATATTGAAACGTCATGAGCAACGAGCGACAAGAGTACCAGCGCCGTTTGCGCAACGAGATGGAGGACTGGTCCACCAAGGGCGAGATGATCGGCAAGCGCCTTGACGAACGCGAACGCCCCAGCAACCCGCAGGAACAGCAGTTCGATGACTTTCACGAACAGTTCCAGCAGTTGCGGGCCCAAGTCCAACAGCTCGAAGACGCCACCGATGCCGAGTGGCAGACGCAACGCCAACAAGTCGAGCAGGCGCTCAACCAGTTCCGGCGCGCCTACAACGCCACGTTGGAAAAATCCACCCAGCGCTCTTCACCGAGGTAATCAACACCATGGCCAGACCCAAGAAATCCGCTGCCAAGGCCCCCGCGAAATTTCAGGCCCGCACGACGCCCAAGGGGCAACGCATCCAAAGCAAAATCACCAAGGGCACCGTGACCCAGGAAATGGTCGAGAAACGCGCCCGCGAACTCGCCGAGATTGATGGGCGCGGCGAGAACGAGGTGACCGTCAGTGATCTGGCGGAAGCCAAACGCGAACTGCTCGGCGCCATTCATCCCACGGCACGCGACGAGGACGAGGAAGCCGTCACGGCCGGTACTTGGACGACACCGGCCACCGATACCGGCAAGCAGACGCCGAAGTTGTTGCCGCAGGATGATCAGATGCGCAAAGAACTGGTCGAGGAAGGCGTCGATGAAGCCGAGCACGACCAGATGCGCCAAGCCGCGCGCCGGCAACGCAAGAAGGAATCCTGATCGTCATGCCGTGCCGGTCGGCTCAGGTCAACCCGACCCACGGCTCACCGGCCTGCTTCTCCCCGGTCAGGAAGGCGGCGCGCAGTCGTTCGGTGACCACTGCCGGCAAAGGCTCCATGTTGGCGATTTGAAGATTGGCCGCGACGTTGGCCGGGTTGGTGGTGCCGACGATGGCGGTGTGGACGCCCGGTTGCGAGAGCGTGAAGCGCAAGGCGAGTTCGGGCCAATCATCGTGGCCGTTGGTGTCATAGCCCACGCTGGCGGGAGTGATCCGCATCTGCTGGAGTCGTTCGTGATACGGGCGTGCGTAACTGACGTATAAACCGGCCTGGTCAGTCAACGGTTTCCAAGCGGCATTGGCGATGGGACGCTTCGCCAGCACACCGAGATTGCGCTCGCGCGCGATGGGCAGGACCTGTTCGATGTTGCGCTGGTCGCAGATGTTGATGGAAAGCTCCAGCACCTGAATTTCCGGCAGGCGCGCGGCATAGACGGCGGCATCATTGTCGCCCGAGTAACCGATGAAGCGGGTCTTGCCTTCCCGTTGCGCCTTGAACAAAGCCGGCAAGGCGGCGCCATGCTGGAGTGTGTTGAGATCGCAGGAGTGCAGCAGCAACACATCGAGATGATCGGTCTTCAACAGACGCAACGAACGCTCGACGTTCTGCGCGATGACATCGGCCGACCATTCCGTGCCGGTCACGCCGTCGGCCAGGTGTCCGCACTTGGTGACGAGCACAAGTTCGTCACGGCGCGCCCCGAGGCATTTGCCCAGCATCTCCTCGGCGCCCGGGTAGCAGCAGGCAGCGTCGATCAGGTTGACGCCCGCATCAAGCAGGCGGTTGAGGATGATCATGGCGCGCGCTTGGTCCACGCCGAGATAGCCGAGCGGCGCCGAGCCGAAACCCAGACGCGAGACTTGCAGTCCGGTATTACCGAAAACGGTTTTCTTCATGAGCATCACCTCCCGCAACATAGGCCGCGGTCGCCGCGGTGCAAACCTGACCGGCTCAGGCGGCGTGGGGGTATTGCTCGCGCGGTTCGCTTTGGTCCCATTGGACGGTGCGTTCGAGCGGTTCGATGGCGCGGGTCTGGTCGAAGTGGAGCACGGCGTTGAACTGCGCGGAGAGCCGGGCCTGGAAATAGTGGCTGAGCCGCTCGGTGCTGGTCAGGTACACCGCGCCAATCGCGCGTTCGAGCCGCGGCTGGTACAACGCATCGGTCAGGTCGTCGTCGGGACCGAAGGTGAGCATGAAGGCGGGCATCGCGGTGTCGTGGAAGAGCGCCTCGTAACTGCCCAGCACGGCCGGTCGGATCTGCATCTGCTGGGCCGGTCCATCCCATTCCGTGGTGGCGGTGACAGTGCCATGGTGCGTGGTGAAGCCCACCAGCACGGCCTTGTCGCCATAGAGTTCGCGCACCAGTTCGCCAATGTTCCATTCACCCGCGGCGCCGAGCTGGGTGGCACGGGAGTCACCGATGTGCGCGTTGTGCGACCAGACCACCACTTTGGCCTGTTGCTGGCGCATCCGGTAGAACTCGATCAGCGCTGAAAGCGTGCCGAGCATGTGTTCCTCGTGAAGATTCCAGGAGGAGATGCGTTCCTCGAACAGCGAACGGTAATACAACTCCGCGCTGCGAATGATGCGGTTGCTGTGTTCGAGATAGAACTGCCCGGCCATCGATTCGCGGCCGGTGCCGTCGAGCCGGTCGCGCGGGGCGCGCATTTGTTCGGCCAATTGCGCGACCATCTGGTTGATGTGGGAGCGCTCGATGTCCAGCATCACCGGGTCATAGGGATGCGGGACTTCGGCGGCGTGGTCGAAGCTCGCGAAACGGGTCCGCGCCCAATGCTCGGCGTCGATGTCGTTCTCGTGCAACGCCTGCATCACCTTGGCCACCGTGCTGCGCAGACCGTAGAGGTCGAGGCCGACGCATTCGACGCGCTCGCGGGGGATGCGCACCGCTTCGTTGTGCTGCTTGAGCCAGCCGACAAAGTCGAGGAAATCGCGGTTGCGCCAGGTCCAGGCCGGGAAATGCTGAAAGTTACCCAAGGCCGCCAACGGTGTGGTGTCGGCAGAAGGGCCGGTAACGTATTGGTTGACCCGGTAGAGCTCCGGCCAGTCGGCGTCGGCAGCGACGATGTTGAAGCCTTTCTCCGTGATCAGGCGCTGGGTGATTTCCATTCGTTTGCGGAACGATTCATGAGTGCCATGCGTGGCCGCGCCCAGCAGCACCAATTGGGCATCGCCGATCAACCCGAGCAACGGGTTCAGCGCTTGCGGGCCGTCGAGTTGATAGGCTTGCGCGCGGATGTCTTCAACCAAGGGCGACATGGCGACTCCTTTCCGGCTTGGCCAGGGTGAGGCAGTAGCGTTGCGCCGCATCAAGCCAGCGTTGCTCAGCAACCAGTCCGGCCGCCGCCAGCAACGCCGTCATCTCGGCGGGTGAATATTTGTAGGAGTTCTCCGTGTGAATCGTTTCGCCTGCGGCAAAGGTGAATTGTGCCGGCAGATCCATCACGGCGACTTCCTGCGCGGCACGGCTGACCAAGTGCATCTCGATGCGGCCAGCCGTTTCGTCGTAGCGGGCCCGGTGCGTGAACTGGTGCAGGTCAAACGTGCCGCCAAGCTCCCGGTTGATCCGCCGCAGCAGGTTCAGGTTGAACCGCGCCGTGATGCCTTGGGCATCGTCATATGCGCGCTCCAGTGTCGCCCGGTCCTTCCGCAGATCA